>NZ_NFJA01000022.1:0-45949 GCF_002159615.1 Bacteroides sp. An279 | reverse complement strand
TTTCGCTCCTGTTCTTCGTCAGATAGCCCGCTATCTTCCTCATCACACAAGCGAAAATGCCTCAAAAACTCATCCCAAATCATCGCACGATAAATTCAAAACAGCTTCTAAATTAAAAGAATCTGCGCTAATCCGTGAAAATCTGTGTTTCTGGTAATATTCATTTAATTTTGCACACTTACTTATCAGTTCTTAGACAAACGCTTGATGCCTCGCCAAATTTCGCCAATCCATAATACGAACGACGTGCCGCCGATGATATAAAGCCATTCCATAAGCGGAAGCGGTTCGGTGCGGAACACTTTGCCGCCGAAGGTGACGATGATGAACTGTCCGACCAGGATAATCAATGCCACACTCAGCATACCCAATGCGTGGCTGGCGTCACGGAAGATGGAATGGTTGGTTCCGAATACGCTGGCATTGAACAGATTCCAGAACTGGAGCATGACGAATACCGTGAAGAATACGGTAAGGTAGTGCACGTTCATTTCGCCGTTGGGAAGCAAGCCTTCGGGTAATCCCTTGAAATAAGCCAACATACCCATCAGGATGACGAGGAATCCCAACCCTACGCCAAAGATGTTGTTGCGCATCGCCGGCGTGATAATGAAGTCGGTACGTTTACGAGGTTTCTCGTTCATCACGTCCATGCTGGGCGAAATAGATGCCAGTGCCATGGCGGCGAAGGTGTCCATAATCAAGTTCACCCAAAGCATCTGCGTCACCGTAAGCGGAAGGGAAGTGCCGAAGAATGCGCCTAACAATACGCTCAGCAAAGCTACTACATTGATGGTCAGCTGGAATACGATGAAACGTTGGATATTCTTATACAAGGAGCGTCCCCACATCACGGCGGTGGCAATGCTATGGAAGGAATCATCGAGCAAGGTGATGTCACTCGCCTCTTTAGCCACCGATGTACCTGTACCCATCGAAAGTCCTACCTGTGCGTGGTTCAATGCCGGGGCATCGTTGGTTCCGTCGCCTGTTACAGCCACTACAGCACCTTTCTGCTGCAGGAGTTGCACCAATCGTTGCTTGTCCATCGGGCGGGCACGGCTCATCACTTTCAAGTCGAGCACACGGTCGAGTGCTTCTTCATCGCTCAAAGCGGCAAACTCCACGCCCGTAATACGGTTGCGTTCGGTATCTTCGGGTTTCCACAAACCTATCTGACGGGCAATCTCGGTAGCTGTTCCCGGTGTATCGCCGGTCACAATCTTCACGCTGATGCCTGCCGACTGGCATTTCTTCACGGCATCAGGCACATCGGGGCGAATCGGGTCACTGATGGCAAAGATGCCCAAGAAGGTCAATCCGCCCTCGTTTACCAGTTCGGCACAATCGGTCGATGCATCTGTGGGCACTATCTTATAGGCAAGCCCCAAGGTACGCATCGCCTTGTTCTGGTAAGCAAGCAGCTGCTCATTGTTGGCATCTACCTGTTCCTTGCTTACGTTGCATTTTCCCATCACGATTTCGGGCGCACCTTTCACGTAAAGTATCCGCTTTTGCTGGATAGGCGAATCTACCAGCGTAGCCATATACTTGCGTTCGGTGGAGAACGTAAGTTGGTTCACCACTTTAGCACCTGCCCGCAGCGTTTCATAATTCTTACCCTTGCCGTTGAGCCAAAGCAGCAGTGCCACTTCAGTTGGATTTCCTACACCCGACGGCTTTTCACCTGCCGCTTTCTCTTCAAGGAAAGCGGTAGAGTTTGCCGCAATGCCTTCTGCTATCAGGTCGGGTTGGCTTTCATCCAGTTTTGCGTCATATACCTGCATCAGATTCTGTGTCAGTGTACCGGTTTTATCCGTACAAATTACGGTGATGGCACCCATTGTTTCGCAAGCATGCATCTTCCGCACCAGGTTATTGGTTTTCAACATCCGGCGCATATTCAAGGCAAGACTAAGCGTAACACTCATCGGCAAGCCTTCGGGAACAGCCACGACAATCAAGGTAACCGCCATCATGAAGTATTTCAATACTATGCGGGCGATGTCAAGCCATTGATGCCAGTCGCTTATTGTATTCACTTGCAAGTAAGCATACAGATCTTTCGAGGTAAATATAATAAAGGTAAGTGCCGCAATCGTAAATCCGATTTTCCCGATTAAGTCGGCGAGTTTGGTCAACTGAATGTTCAGCGGAGTCTGTTCCTGGCTTTGCTCCGTAGCCTGGCGCGCTACTTTACCGATTTCAGTAGCATCGCCCACACGTTCTACCCGCATCATGCCATGCCCGTCAGTAATGGTTGTACCGCGCATCACGCTGTTCGAGGGGTAGGTAGCCTCTTCATCAAAGTCAGCTTCCACTGTAGTCTTGTTTACCATCAATTCTCCTGTCAGACTCGATTCATTCACTTGAAGCGATACGGCCTCCAGCAAGATACCGTCGGCTGGCACTTCTTCACCTGTGTTCAGAATGACGATATCACCTACCACCACATCTTTGCGGGGAATCTCGTGTACCTTCCCGTTTCGGATAACCGTAACAGGAGTTTCTTCGCCCACTGCATTCAGCAGGTCGAACTTTTTGTTTGCATCGTATTCGAAATAGAATCCGATGCCTGTAGCCAAAAAGATAGCAAAGAAAATGCCAATGGTTTCGGCATATTCATTCTCAATAATAGAAATGATAAGTGAAAAGACTGCAGCGACCAACAACACCCGGATAACAGGGTCTTGGAATTTTTCCAGATACAGTTTCCACATAGATGGTCGTTTGGGAGGAGTCAGAAGATTGACTCCATACTTCTCACGACTGGAGAGAACTTCCTGATCAGACAATCCAGTCAGGTGCGGTTCATTAGTTTTTTGTGACATAATGCCTGTTTATTAGTTAATTTAAGTGCCGCAAAAATACAATATATATTGGAAGCATTGCTCGTGATTAGTTTTTTTTTGCAAAAAAACCGCTTAAGTATTGCAAAAGTCAGTCAAAACAATTACTTTTGCACCAGTTTTTAAGGGATACTTCTAATAGGACTTGTAGCTCAGTTGGTTAGAGCAACAGACTCATAATCTGGAGGTCCCAGGTTCAAGCCCTGGCTGGTCCACTCGAAAACAAAGCGTTAATTGCACGAAATCAAGCAGTTAACGCTTTTCTTTTTGCCCTCTTTATGCTCCTGTGGCAATCTTAAACATACAGTTATCTGTGCCTTTCACATCATTTGTTGACTAATTGTTGACTAATTAAAAGATGTGCAAGATGCTGACTATCAAAGCAGAAATCAAGAAGCAAGAACAGAAGTTGGATGGAACGTACAATGTCAAGCTACGGTTTACCCTTGACCGGAAAGTAAAGCGTTTGTCAACGAGTTTGTTTGTCACCAACAAAGACTTAACTAAAGACTTGAAAATCAAACAGACATCATCTATCAGGCAAGAAGTGGATAGCCTGATTCGCAGTTATCAGGAGAAGTGTGCCAAGCTACAAATTGAACTAAACCATTATACACTTGATGAAGTAATGGACTATTTGGACGGTGAACGTCAGAAGCAGCAAACCATTGACTTCATAAAGTTCAGTCGTGAGTGGATAGCCTCAGCTACTATTAAAGGCGCAGCCAATTACACGTCTGCCCTTAATGCCTTAATACGCTTCATTGGCAAAGAAGAATTGGACGTGAATCTGATAACCCTTGACTTCTTAGAGAACTTCAAAGCGTTTTTGAATAAAGAGCGTGAAGCAAGAACAAAGAAACTGATAGCACAAGGCAAACGTGTTCCCTCTAATCGTTCCTTGTCCCTCTATTTGGTGAGCATCAAAAAGCTATTCAATGAAGCTAAGAAGAAGTACAACAGAAAAGACAAGAATCTGATTCTGATACCCCACTCACCTTTTGAGGACTTTGCCATACCCAAGCAGGAAGCTACACGTAAGAGAGCCATATCCACAGACATCATAAAGAAGATATGGAAGCTGCCTTATAAAGACATGAAGAAAGGCTATAAAGCCACTTGCCGCTATAATTTGGCAAAAGATTGCTTTATTCTCTCATTCTGTTTAATGGGAATCAATTCAGCAGACCTTTATAATGCCACAGAAATGAAGAATAACACTATCACCTATTATAGAACCAAAACGAAAGACCGCAGATTGGATAATGCGAAGATGGTAGTAGATGTTCCTCAAATAATTTTGCCTTTAATAGAGAAGTACAAGGACAAGACAGGTAAGCGGTTATTCAACTTCTATCAATACTATGCAGATGAAAAAGGCTTCAACAAAGCCATCAACTATGGGCTTAAAGAGATTGGTGCTACATTAGAAGTGGATGATTTGGAATATTATGCTGCAAGGCATAGCTGGGCTACCATTGCCTTGAACAAAGTCGGCATTGATAAATATGTAATTCATGCAGCTTTGAACCACATTGACGATTCTATGAAAGTGACCGATATTTATATAGAGCGTGATTTTGTGAATGAGAATAAAGCTAATGATAAGGTGGTGAGATATGTGTTTGGCAAATAATTCTGAAAGAGTAACCCAAATCTACCCTGACAGTTTTGACAATGAGCAGATAGATGAAGCAATGAAATCACTGTTTTAATGAAAATAATCCTATTTATCAGAACGATAGGCAGGATTATTTCTTAATTTTGTAGCAAAACAGCATTTATGGAAATATCCGACTTTCTAAGAAAACGAGAACCACTCCCTACATTACCTGGCGATTACAAGGAAAATGCAGAATGGGAGGAAGAAAGATTATTTAATGCTTGGATAAAGAAATATCCGGCAGAAAAATGTACCGACATAAAAGAACGGTTACAATATATCCGTAAATATGCTTTGCTCTATCCTGATTTTGATGGTGAAGAATGGTTCCCATCCCAAGCCGCCATAAACTATTATGAAATTAGACAGGAAAGGCTTGAATACTGCAAGTTGTCAGAAACAGATTTCTATTCACTGAAAGAAATACAGGAATCAATCAAGGAGTTAGGCATACAGCCAAAACCGACTTTTGAATTTATCGTTTATTTATGGGATATACTTAAAAGATGGTGGGAACATGGAGATGTTGAACTTGTAACAGAAAGGATAAAGCGTCTGTTCGGCTTGATTGAGAAACAGCCTGATGTACACCTGAAACTTGATGTAAGTGTTGGCAGGAAACATATAAAATTTGAAAATGATAGATTCATAAAGTCTTTGTTTGCTGTTTTCCTTAATTCAAATGTTGAGGGCTTAAACAGTGTTGAAACCGTCAAACCTGACAAACTTGAAATAGATTATATCTTGATAAAGACCCTGCTAGATAACCTCCCAATAAAATATACGAAAGAAAAGAAAGGTAAATACACAAAGGCGGAGAGGATTTTTTCTCTTAGCGTTCTTTGGCTGACAGGGGAAATTGCTCATGGAAAAAATGACTGCCCATTGGATACAGAAACTTTTAATAACGGGACATTTGACTTGTTGATGAGAAGATACAAGGATATGCCATTACCAGCAGTGTTTGCTTTACATTAGAGTAAGAAAAGCGTGTTTTTCTTACTTGTAATTGAACCTTGAAGCCGTAGTACCTTTGCACCTGAAATCAGACAGCAGACCACACGTTGTGGCTGACTTATCCCTGATTACACTGGAAATATGAAGAAAGAAAATTATTTTCAAGTCGAAGTTTCAGTAAATAACGAAACTCGTAAGGTGGCTTTCGCCAAGGGCATTAACCGTGAAGTGAATTTTGCAAACGTCAAAAAACTATTGGCTGAAATGGGCCTCAAAGGCTACCGCAAGGCAGAGATGGTACAGGTCTTTCGTGCTGAGGATGCTATTGCCAATGGGGACATTGTTCTTATTGACATCAATGGCAATGAAATCAACAAGGACAATGCGAATGGCTATTATCTCATTATTGACGGGCAACACCGTGTTTATGCCGCTTCTATGCTCAATCGTGAACGTGAGAAACAAGGTGAGCGTACATTTCAAGTTCCCGGCATACTCATAGAGCTTGCAGAAAATGAAACCATTGCGGAATATATCTCCGCCGTAAACATCACTAAAATGCCGTGGAAAACGGATGATTATATTCGTGGTGCAGCCAATGTAAAACAAGATGAGTTACTTGATAAATACAATGAGCTTATCAGGACAGACGATAACCCCAACGGCTATCCTCTAAGCACATTGAACATAATCTATTGTAACAATCCCAAAGCCATGAATAAGACAAGCCTGTCATTACTCTGTCAAGGCAAGAATGAGAAAGGTAGAGGCAAAGTGAAGAAGCCAATTATTCCAGCCCACAATATAGAGCGTGGAAACCGTTTTATCGCACTTTGTAAGGATAAAGGGTTCTCCGACAAAGACATTTCCAAACGATACTTGTCCGAAAGGTTTTCCGATTTATTCAATGAGGGTGGAGAAGATAAAGCCTTTGACATATTCAGCCGGATAACACCTAATGACTGTCAAGCCATGCACAATGACAAGGGCAATCTCATAGAAGAAAAAGTGATTGAACAATTCCGATTAATTGAAAGCAGAATAGCGTAACCTACAAATGGATATGGCTTTCAGAGAATCCCCTTATACGGGGATTCCTGAAGCTGTCGGTAACAAAAATTTGAACACATGATACTATATGAAAGGAAAGGGAATATGTACGAGTTTGTAACTCATACATGGAATCCGATAAAAGGTAAGTGTTACCATGATTGCAGTTATTGTTACATGAAGAAAATCAACCCTGATGCGCAGCCGGTTAGGCTTGTTGAAAATGAATTGCAAGGGGATTTTGGAATAAACAAATTTATATTTGTAGGTAGCAGTACTGATATGTTTGCACAGAATGTAAAAGACGAATGGATAAAAGAAGTTCTTGATTTTTGCCTTGTTAAGACCTCCCGACAAGCACAGCAAGAAAGGACACGTTTTATGTTTCAGACAAAGAATCTACAACGCTTGTTGCAATTCATCAGCCACCCGTTGTTTGATGTGGAAAGAAAGCAAGCCGTAATTTGCACCACATTGGAAACAAACCGTCATTATCCTGATATTATGAACAATGCCCCACTCCCACAAGACAGGGCGGAAGCCATGAATGCCATAGCAAAATTAGGCATTGAAACTTTTGTGACGGTAGAGCCTATCATGGATTTTGACTTAGGCGAATTTGTGTCACTTGTCAAAAGATGCAATCCTCTGCAAGTCAATATTGGAATAAACACCAATGCAAATATAAAATTGCCCTGTCCTGCCATCGAAAAGCTGATTAATTTGATACTCTTGCTAACCATATTTACAAAGGTACATATCAAGAAGAATGCGAATAATGAAAACAATCTATGTAAATCGCTGATTCACAAACTAAAGAAGAATATATTCTTTGAACAACCTGTTCCTTAAAAAGTAAAGGGCATTCCGCATTACACGGTTTGCCCTCTATTTTTATACAAACTCATAGCCACTTTTCCGGCTACCGTCTGCCAACGGAATCTTTACAGGCTTTGTCCTAATTCCAAACCGTTTTTCCAAATGGCTTGCAACTCCCTTTTGCCTGATTCCATATTTTGCATACACTTCTTCCATTTTCTGCTTTATCATATCAGTAAGCATTCTTGTTCCAACAGGAAAGATAGCCCTGAACTCCTTATAAAGATGATAGGTTTCCCGTCTGTTCATCATTTCATTTTTAAGATTCAGTTCCTTATAACCAAGAGCCTTAATCCGCTCATAACCCAGCGAATCATAATACAGCTTCAAGTCCTCACATTGACGTTCCATGACTTCATCAACCAATACGAACATACAGGTTTCTTTGTTCCTACGATACTCGCAATAGCGTTTCATCCTATCGGCAAAGCCTTCTTTTTTAATAATACACTCCAACTGTTCCTCATAATCCAAATGAACCTCATTCCCACTAACATTAAAGCCGCTATCTTCCAACTGCTTCCTAACTGTAATGCCGTCCAAATAGTTCTCTTTCTGCACATCATAAGAAAAACACTCATTCAAATAAGCCATGTTGTTTACAAAGAAACAGTAGGTTGCCTCATTATAGCATACATAATGCTCACTATATTTATTCAGCTTTTGACAAGTTTGAATTTCTTTGATAGCAAATTCCCTATTCTTACCTGTCAAACTGTTTTTAAGTTGGGCATATTCATTGGAATCTTGCAGTTTCTTTTCCAAAGCAGACTTATAAGAATCATCTTTATTTTCTCCAACATCCACATTATAAATGAAAGTAGTCGTGTTCCTGAACGGATTGCATTCCAACCTTTGCCGACCAGCTATTTGAGCCAACTCCGTAGCAATGTCAATGGAAGTGTAGGCTTTCTTGTTGTCACTTATGACAAAAGTAGATGCGCAGGTTGAATAGAAGTCACACCCTGCAAAGGCTGTGGAAGTGCAAAACGTGAATTTCTTATGCTGTTCTCCTTTTAATGGAATCACACCTATTCCATAATCCAGCCCTAACTTCTTTACAAGCTGTTCATTTTCAAGAGTAGAAGCCACTACTATATTGACATCATCAGTCTGTAATCCTGTTTGCCTGATGATATTTATAATGTTGGTCACACTGTTCAAGAAGATAACACACTCTTTCGATTCCATCTTTTCTCCATCTATAAGGATGAACGGATAAATGCCTTTCTGATAGTTCCTGACTATCTCAATGGCATTGTTTATCGGATTCTTTGATTGCACCCTTTTGACAAACCTCTGCTCCACATTGCTCCACTCCAAGACTGTGTAGGGCAAATCCTTGAACCAATCCATTTGCCTCATATACTTGTCTGCAATAGGGGTGGCAGAGATATAAGTGACATACGAATAATCTCTCAATGTTTCTAATAAGGCTATTTCCGTTTCTGACTTGAATCCACTATCTATTAGAAGATATTGATATTCATCTACGACTACTCTCCAATTCGGCTTATCCTTTATAAGACCGTTCAATCGTGGAACAGAATCATACGTTGCCAAAAGTTTAGGCTTTGGGCTGTTTCTTAGATAATCTTCAATATCTCCATTCCTAACATCACCATAGACTGCCAAAGCCCCTTTATGCTGTTGGCACTTGTTTCTAATCAAGTTGATTCTTGGACTGCAAATGACAGTCTTATGTTCATCTTCAATGGCAAGGGTGGTAGCTCCACATCCTGTTATTCCCTTGTTTACAATTCCTCTCGGCAGTTCAAAGCCTGCCCATTTATTCAAATAATTTACATTAGTTGGTACTTTTATAGTTTTAACCATAACACAAAATTGAAAATACAACATATCCGAATCTCAGAATCTGTGTCCGATATTCCATCGGTTTAATCTTTATTATTAAGGAGGTCAGGACAAAAAATCAGACAGTCCAAAAAATCTTGAAGTCAATCTATCTTTCTAAGGACATCAGGAAAGAAAATCAGACAGTACCCACAAAATAAAACCGAAACACATTGTTTCCGGCTTTATTCCCATCTGCAAGAAATGGATATGTCGATTTTCTAATTAAAAGGGTCAGATAGTAATTTTTTCCTCTCTGAATCCTGATATAAGCAAATATATACACCTTTAAGGACACTTCCAAACGAAAATAGCTCCAACCATAAAAACAGTACCTTACATATTGTTCACGTCTATATTTCAACGATTTGGCTCACAATCATACAGGATGAGCAAGTAAAAGGACTTTTTTCGGCAATAACTTATGCTTATAGGGTAAAGTTGAAAAAAGTACCACTCATTATTGAAGCAATTACACCTTATGTTGTACCAACAGATTTTACCTATTTCATTTTATACAATAAGTTTTGACTTTGAATCTTGTACATATAGCACCACTCAATTCTAATTCGCAATAGCCCCTTTCCAACTTAAAAGCGACATACAACGCAAAACAGGAACTTGTGCCAATCAAAAAATACGGAAAGTGTTACATACAAGCGACTACACCTCAAAAAACTTCCCTCCCCATAAGTGGAATGGAAAAGTAAAACCTATCCGATAAGTACAGGAGAAAAATATAACCTATCCTACTATAAACTTCTATAACTATATGACAATGATAGTCATTGTCCTTGTAATCAATAACACTTAATCCCAATTAAATTATGGAAGCAACATTATTATCCGTACCAATGGTACAAAATCATTCATCATTTAGAGAAGAAGCAGAGTACGTTCCTTTTGAGGAAGTGAGAGAGGAAGAAAAGGTTTCTATCAAATCCAATGTGAATTTCTTGGAAGCTAACACTTCTGAAATCTCCATTGAGGAACTGACTACTCAATGCGTAGTGCCTACATGGGCAAATCAGGAGTTGACTATCTCACATCAGGATTTCATCCACACTGTGCATGAAGCAGCACAGACCATGTTTTCAGGTGAAACTATCTGTGAGCCTGCAATACGTGTGTCGCACATAGTACGTGGCAGGGTTCCGTCAGCACTTGGCAAGAAAGCAAGTGAGTTGTTGGAATCTGAAAAGACACAGTTCTACCAAAGACTGGCTTTTGCATTCACCATTCCCACCATCCATGAAAAGGTGAACGGGCAGAAGTTGGAGCTTTGCATTGGTGGTGTCAGGAACTATTCAGACCTAAACCTTTACAGGGTTAATAAAGGCATAGAGAAGTTCTCCGTCTTTATAGGTTGGAGGGTCAACATCTGTTCCAATCAAGTCCTTACAGGGGATGGGGTGAAACTCTCCTTAGAGGTGATGAACCTGAACGACCTTTATAAAGCTATCCTTGAACTGTTCTACAACTTCAACCCTGCGAGGGAGATTCACCTGATGCAGACCTTATCACAGTCTTACCTGACAGAGACCCAGTTTGCCCAAATAGTGGGTAGGATGAGATTATATCAGGCTCTGCCTAATGGCTATCAAAGAGCAGTACCCCGTTTGCTGATAACGGACAGTCAGATAAACAATGTCTGCCGTGATTACTTCACCAATCCAAATTTTGGAGCTAAAGGCAACACCATCTCCATGTTTGACTTCCACAACTTGCTGACAGAAGCCAACAAGAGCAGTTATATTGACACCTATCTGCAAAGGGCTGTGAATGCAACGGAAGTGGCGGTAGGCATCAACAATGCACTGCATGGAGATACGAAATACGCTTGGTTCTTGGACTAAGTGCTTATTGATTCACTTCTGACAATCGGGCATTCCTCATTATGGGGAGTGTCCGATTTTTATTCCTGACACTCTTATAAATATAGTAATAAACAAGATAAAAATGGACATACATAATACACGTGAATACAAGGCTGCAAAAGACTTGGAAAGAGCCTTGAATGATTATAGTTGGAATCCTGAAAGGTTTGCAGAAAGTACAAGGTTCTTTCATCGTACATTGCAGCAGAATTTAGTAAGGACTGTTGTAGCCATTATAAGAATGGTGGGCAGTGAGAACTATGGGACAGACCTTAGAAACAGGGCTGCACATGAGCTTTGTAAAAGGATAGTAGAAAGTGGTCTGTTGGATGATGCACATTTACCTTTCATCTAAAATGCTGTTATTTAGCAGAAATAAGCAAAAATCTTTTGTGTAGATGCAGATATTCAACGCTTTTTGCTAACTTTGTGGCTGACTTCCGAAAGGTTGTCAGACATAAGAGAACGAAGAGCGTTATTGAAACTCGCCTTTACTATCAAATTCTCGCAAAATTTGAATACGCAAAGAGGTCGGGTAGCAACAACGCTCACGCTACGGATATATACTATCCTGAAAGGGAGAACTATATACCTCGCAAGCGTGAGTGGCTGTTGCTTATCCATTTGCGTGGGCAATGCGAGAAGCCTGATAGTGTGGATGAGCAAGATACAGTCCTCACGCTTTTCGCATATAATAACTTAAATGTTCCAACGGGGGATGAGGAACTCATAGGTAAGAAATGAAAGTTACATATTATAATTACAATTTTCCTTTTACCGAAACATATCAGTATTGGGATATTACATATCACAAAAAATCCGGTTCAGAAGGGCTTGTAAAAATTGTAGCAGAAATCAAGCCAAGTTTTAGTGAACTACTAAAATTCTTGAAGGAACGTAGGCTTGTAAATAGCGATGACATTGCAACCAATATATGGGGTGCATATATTGCTCAAAGTTCAAATGGTAAAAGATTCGGTGAAGCATTAGCCAGTTTCTGCAACACTCAGTTCAATTTTCAATTATCTGCATGGGGATATTCATTCAGCAATGCTTTTGCCGGAGGTGATACAAGATGCACCGACAAGGCAATCAAAAAAATTAAGAAGCAGCTAACAGAACAACACTCCACTTCTTTAACAATGGACTTTGTAGAATATTTGACTAACAAGGGTTTATTGTAATATCTTTTATCGAATAGCTATTTACTTGAAATGGGATTATTAAAGTTTGCAATTAACATAAGAGAATTTGCTAGGATTGAAGAAGTTATTGAAACTTGTTGGGAAAAAGAATCTCTTTGCTATAAGTCTAAGATAAAAGCCGAGCCTGCAAATGTGTTCGTATCTACTTCATATGGGAAAGGTCGTTATATCAGTAACCACTTGAAACCAGCACTTTATGATGTTGATTGGGTAAAAGAAGATGCTGCAAAGCAATTTGTAATAATCGGTACAGCCTCAGATATCACAAGTCTTGAACGAATGAATACAGAATTGACGGAATATATAGCTAAGTTACTACAATTATATAAAAAATGCGAAATGGAACTCCCAGCAAATATACAACAAATCATCAACGAGCATAAAGATATTTCGTTCAAACTTAAATTCAGTAATCGATATGTGGTGGAATAGGATAATAGAATGGTTCACAAATAACAAGGAGAGGAATAAGTTTCTTAACGATTTCAATAAATCTGCAAAGCAAGCATTTATTATGGATGTTGTGCCCATATTTCTTAAAGCAGAATCTTCATTTGGGAATAACGCTTTTAAGCATCAATTTTCCAGCTTCTTATACCATGGACTTAAAATTAGAACCATGACAGGTGCTTTCTTGGCAGATAGTGACTTTATAAACATAGGGAATATGCTTGCTTCTAATCCTGCACTTACAAGACAACTTGTAACATTAGGTTATGATACACTTGAAATAACTAATAACGCCGGAAAGGTTGTTAAGCAATGGCAACTAACAACGCTTCTTGCTTTACAATAATAAATAGGAAATGCTATGTTGCACTTCTTTTGTAAATATTCACCACTCTATTTTACGATGTTCGCTTTACCGTTTATTTATAGCTATATTGACAAGCGACAATCAGCTTCTCTTGATAGCATAATAGTAGGAAAATGGAAAATGGTAGAATATGGAAGTGGCTATGTAAATGCTCTTGGTACTCATTGCTTTTACAAGGATGGTAAGGTTGACTGCCCACCTGAAACAGGTGAATTTACCTACCGCTTTATAAAGTCTGATTCGTTGATTATCTATAATAAGGGCTTTGGAGAACAGCATTTCAAGATACTCAAACTATCCAATGACAGCCTTATAAGGCAGATTAGCCGGCAAAGGATATATGCAGACAGCATAGACGAGCTTATAAACGGAGAGATTGAGAAATATATAAGAGTGACAAACGAGTAATAAGATATACGTTTAATATAAAAACAAAAGACAGATGAAAACATTAAGAATTATGGGGTTGCTCTTTGCTCTTATTACATTGAGCATAGCTCCCACAACAAGCAATGCGCAAACTTATAAAGGCTCTATTGAGGGTGGCAGAACACTGCATACCGATGATATGGGACTGTTTAGTACCACTGATATTTACACAACACATGGTTTTCAATTTAACCCATACCTTTATGTGGGTGCAGGTGCTGGAATACGTTTAGGAGATAGCTATACTGCCATTCCCATATATGCAGATGTTAACTACACCATGTTAAAGAAGAAAGTTTCTCCCTTCATAGATGCAAAAATCGGATATAGCCTACTTGATGCGTCAGGCTTTTATATGAATCCGGGAGTGGGCGTTAATTGGAACTTCTATAAAGGATTATCTGTGTTTCTAAAAGTTGGATATACCTACAATGCCAACCCTTGTGATGATTGGATAAAGCCAAATGAAATGGGATGGGTGTCAGAACAAAATAAAACGGATATTTACCCTCATGGTGTGTCTGTTTCTATTGGCTTCGGCTTCTAAAAAACTTGATAAGAAGAAATGGCATTTATTCAATATGGATGCCGTTTCTTTTTAGCTGGTACTTTTTTGAACGAATCCAATTTATAAGGAGGAGTAGAAAAATAGTCCTCTTGCTAAAAATCATACTTGAAAGGCATTTATCAGTGGCTTATTGTACTATAATTCAACAATATTCACTACCTTTGCTCAAAACAAATCATAGACTATTATGTGCGAATATGCAGAAATAGAAAACATTCAACTCTCCAATGGAAAGACCGTCAAGGAAGTGAATGAGAATGTCCGCAAGGAAGTGGAACACATTTACTTGGAGGGCTGGGCAAAAGGCATTTCTATTCCATTTTGGGATAAGCAAGGCAACTTCTATTTGGCTAATCCTGACGGTAGTGAAGATTTGGTAGAGTTCAACCGTAAGGAAAGAAGCTACAAGGTTATTTCAAGAGTTGCAGACAAGGGGAAAGGCAGATACGCTTACCTGTTAAACAGATAGGAATGGAAATACGTCCTGAATTTACAGTAATAGCAGGTGCAAACGGAGCTGGTAAGAGCCGTTTGTCTCCTTATTATTTGCATTGCAAATCTTTTGATGGTGATTTGCTTGCACTCAATCTGCGTAAGGAACATCCTGATTGGATAGAACGCTGGATAAGTGGTACAGTAGCAAGCGAATTGCAGAAGCAAAAAGATGAAGCCATTGCACAGCATAAAGACTTCGCTTTTGAAACAAACTTCTCCAACGACCTTATTTTGAACATGATTGGGGAGTTCAAGGAAGCCGGATATAAAATCTCGCTTTTATATTTCGGCTTAGGGTCTTTGGAAGAAAGCACAACAAGGGTGATGCAGAGAAAGTTATTTGGAGGACACGATGTTGCGAATGAAATCATAGAATACAACTTCTATGAGGGAATCAAGCGTGTACAAGAAAATCTGCATCTTTTTGACAATATCACATTTGTAGACGGGAACTCCAATTATGGAGAAATAGTGGCAATCTATATCAAGAAATCAGCTAAACACGAAATCACTAATCAGAGCTACGAATGGTTTAACCGTTTCTTTGCAGAAGCATTTGATAAACTAAAATAAAGGTAGTTTTGTCTATGGATAAAGAGCAAGCTATAAAATTGGCACAGCGCTATAAAGCGGCAGTCGCAGAACGGTTGCCCTTAAAGGCTCTTTACCTTTATGGCTCATACAGCAAAGGCAACCATACAGAGGACATCAACAATCCTCTCTATGCAGACATTCTCAAAACGGGAATACTGATATAAAAGCAGGAATCACCTACCGGAACAAATACCTTATCATAAAAACTATACTATCTCTCAATATAGGAATAGTTGCAAACAACTTACTAAATATAGCCTTTATCATTGCATAAACCCATAAGAATGACTATCTTTGCAACAAGAACGAATGTTGACTGATTGTTGACTAATTCATTCTTAATAGAGTTCATTAACTTGTTAGCAATGATGTGCAAAGGACTTGTAGCTCAGTTGGTTGCATAGGAAAGCGCAGCTTTTCTATGCCGAAGAGAGCAACAGACTCATAATCTGGAGGTCCCAGGTTCAAGCCCTGGCTGGTCCACGTTAGTAATCAAGCACTTACGAGAAATCGCAAGTGCTTTTTTCTTTGTCTGCGTAAACAATGCGTAAACAAACGGTTTGAGTAGGTTCTGTTTACACATAGAAATTCTATGAAATCCCATGCCATTCTATAACATAATTCATTGAAATATTCTGTTAATATGACTCTACTTGGCGGTTAAATAAGTTCAAATATATTCATTTACATCTTGATTTATAGAATAATATTGTACTTTTGTATTGCATAATGCATTTGTGGCAAGCCATGACCTTTGGTGGTATTCTTTCTTGAAAAAGAAAAGTGAGTTTGCCTAACCGCCGTGGGAGGGTTATCCCATTCCGATGAATCAATGCGTAGAGGGAGTGCCAGTCGGAGGGTACTCTATGACAAACGAAACGCGAGAGTTGCTTCAGGGGTTGAGATCGATTAGCATAAGCCCGGTTACCAGTCAGCGACAGAAGACAACGAGATTGCACCGCTGCATATAACGACAATGTTTTTATCTGCCTAAAGGATAGGAACTCTGTGGTTATATGCAGTGTTTTGTATATGTATGCCTCACATTGCAAAGCGTCTGTATTCAGAGGTTATGTTGAACATAAACAATGAATGCAATGGAAAAACTGACAAAGTCCCTGTCGCTTTTCAAGGAACGGAACTGTTCTGTTTCTGTCGTGTTGGATTCACGTACTCGCAGGAAAAACGCGTGCGAGTTTCCGTTATCTCTCCGTTTCACGATAGACCGCAAATTCTTTTATCTTATTGTCGGAAGTTCTTTCACTGAAAGAAAGTTCTCAGACATCTGTAATGCGACTAAATGCAAGAGCGAGAACTACAAACTTCAAAAAGAGTGGAAAGATACCTTTGTTCCCAAATACAAAGAAATGCTGATGAATCTGAACAAGGGTGGCATCCTGACATTTGAAATGGTACGCCAATGTATCATGGGTGAGGGTGTGATGCTATCCAAAGAAAACATGACCAAGTCACAATCCTTTATTGATATATGAACTATTAAAAGACAAGAATCAAGGGAATTGGAAAATCAAAAATCATTCCATCAATAAACGTTGATGATATGTTGAAAAAGGCTGGAATCAGCCATGAGATAGAGGCTGAAAAGCAGGATGCAGACAAGCGGTTCACAGAAATCCGTGAAGCAAAAGAGGCATTGCTGAAAATCCATCAAGACCTTCAGGATGCTATTAAAGCAGAGCGTGATACTGCAATGATATTGAAAACTGCTATTGATAGTTCCGGCAATATCATTAACGGTATTTGCAATGCGATTGTAAAAGCAGAACGAAACACGCGGTTCAAGGCAACTATAAAATTCGAACATCTTGTCCAGCTTCAACAGCTCTTAAACCAAGCCACTGAGACATGGAAAACCATGCTGGGAAATCACCGTTCCGAACAGGCGAAGATGCTAACGGAACATGAATCCAATATGCGCAAAATCCTTAGGCGGAATGAAGGTGTTTGGTTCTCTGACTTCTGGATGAAAGTATTGGTGATATTTTTGTTCGTTTATACGATGGCATTAGGAATGTAGGAATGGTTGTATATTGTTCCACATGAGGTATCATGTACGATGCCATCCAATAAGGCTGTTTTTCACCTCTACTATGGCCCGGTCTTTACCAGCAACTTGTCAGCAAATTAAAAAGCAAAGTTGGGAAAAGCGAATGAATTTCGCTGCTATTTCTTTGAACACATCTTCTGAATAATCAATACTTTCATTATATTTCAATCAGGTTCGAAAAGTTGAAGTTCGTGTAATCTCCATTCATGATTGCACCATTTGAGAAAATAGTTGAATCGTCTTTCTTTACGCCATGCTGTTTATGGATATGGCCAAACAGATGCAAACGAGGCTTTATTTCTTCTACTCTCGCTAAAAGTTCTGTCGAACCATAGTTTATCTCATCGTCAAAATCAAGAATGCCATAGGGCGGACAATGGGTAATTAATACATCTGTGTCGGCAGGTATGGCGGCATAGTTACGGCTCTGACGTTCAGAGATACAATCTTCCATAAACATGGGAACGCCATAAAAATTAACGCCATCAATTGTCACACCGGAATTGCATAGGTAATACACATTCTTATCCAACCCGTCTATCTTGGCTCCATATAGGCAGGCATCGTGATTGCCACAGATAAAAATTTTGTAGGAATAAGGGAGGTCGCAAAACCAGTTCATAAAATCAATGGCTTCTTGCTCACTTCCATTCATGGTGAAATCCCCTGAATGTACAAGGATGTCAGCATCGGGCAGCTGGGTGAGCCGCCGATGCTGACTGTGGGTATCGGAGAGGTGGAGGATGGATAGGCTGTTCATCAGATATTATTGTTTTCTATAAACTCTTTAAATTCAGTTTCTACCAGCTGACAGAAATACTCAATATATGAAATGCCATCAGCCGGCTTTTCGATATTAAAACAGTAAAAGTCCTGCCTATCGCCTTGCTCATTTTCCAACTTAGTGGTACGTCTCATGTAGTTCCAATCTTCCGTCATGAGATAGATATCGTATTCCCTATTGTTACGCTGCCGATACCATTGCAGATGCAGATCCTTTCCGTTTGCATGATAGATAAAGTTTATGCTAAAATTTCCCCAAAACAGTCCAGTATCGGCTATTCTGTTATTGCTGTCTGTCAATTCTATTTTGTTTGCATCCAACAATTGATTCAAATAGGAATCACGCATTTTATGCTCAAGCATCACTCCGTATTTACGACCGCAATAATATAAGGCATTATGCGGATCTCGGATGTACATATCTTCATTATTCTTGTTTTCCTTTACAAGGAATGTGACAAAAGATTCATTTGCCAATAGTTGCAGCCTCTCATCCTGCTTCTTTTCTTCCGAGGGAGCATCTCCCATCAACAGATGGTGAACAGGCTTGGCATAGATATATTCGTTTGAAGCATTGACTTTAGTCAGGATATTTTCTTTCCATGTCTCTGTACTCCAGTTGAATATCTTAGCATCCCTCCAGAATTGTGAATTAAAATCATCGCAGTAACTATATAATGTACGCAAAGCCTTCACGCGTTGGTCTGCCTGAACCCCTCCTTTATTAAACAACAACCTTGCGGTTTCCAATTTTTTATCGAAATTGTTCCAATCAGTCTTCCCATCTCCGTCAGTGAAAAGGAAAGCAATGGCACCTTTGAAGAACGCAAAGTTTTCTGCTGCATATATTTTTTCTTTCCAGTCAGGGGCTTTCATTATCTGTTTGGCTTTCGCTATTTCTTCCAGAAGTTGTCTTCGGCCGAATGTGTCTTTTATCTGACTTTCGTCTATTCCAGACAAATAAGCGGTAATGTCATCCGAGGCGTTGACAAGCATTGCTTCATCTCCAAGTTTGGGTAATTCGTTAATACCCTTTGCAAAGAAGCGAATGGCACTGATGCTTTGTACCTTATCTATATCGCTGTTTTCCACCATATTCCAAACAAAATGTATCCAGTCTTTCAGCCTTTCTAATTCTACTTTCTTGCATGTGGAGAGATAGACACAAATGGCATGAAAAACAACTTGCTGCGGATAGGTAAGCGTGTATGGACTGTTTCCTGTTTCGTAACGCGGAATGAAATAGAAGGGGGTGTTACTGGACTTTTGCTTGTCTGACTTCCAATAAGGCCTGAATAGTTCATCTATGGTCTGTTTGTCCTTCTCCTCATATAGTTCGCACAGATTGTTCAGACAAGCAGTAAGCACACGGATACAATCTGTGATAAATATGGGTTCGTAGACGGTTATGCTTTGATAATGACAGTCTGTTTTGCCCTCCTCCTTATCTGTGGCAGACAGCATCTTATACAAATTGTCGTTTATAATCTCTTTCTGTTTGGATTCTGTGTTGGCTATGTACCAGTTGAGAAAGAAGCGGTTGAGGAAACTCATATAGATTTCATCAATGCGGTATTCTTCGGAATGAAAATTCCAGAATATATCTGTCCAACGAGTATCCATCAGCACCCTGAAGCTATCTTCACTTGCATCATTCTCCGGTATTAAATACTTCCGGTCGTCCACTTTGTATTTCAGCAGGTCGGCTTTGAAATTCTCAAAGTCAGTCAGGGCTTTGCCACGGGCATTCATCTTGATGTACAGGTCATCGGTCAGTGGCATATTTTTGTCTTCCATGTTCAGAAGATAAAACTTGATCGGGGCTTTTTCTTTATCTTTTAGTTTCTCCAGAAGTTCCAACGCTTTTCCTTCTGTATTTATATTGATGAAATATTCTTCAATACCGTCGGTTATGTCTGTTGCGTTGCTGTCTTTAATGTTCGTACCATCTAACATGCGCAACATGGATTGTATGGTAGGGTCTTGCTCGTAGGCCGAATAATACCAACGTTGGTTGCGAATGAAAGCAGCGATGCCGTGTTTTTGGGGAGTGTAGCTTTCGTCAATCTCACAAAGTTTTTGGCAAAAGGTTCTGGACGATACCCTTGTTTCGTATGAGAATCGTTGCAGCACTTTCTTGTCTTCTTCCAAAGTTCCAGCACATAGAGCCAAATACCAATGCAACAGCCACAAAGTAGTTAAACGTTGCTGCCCGTCGAGCGGATAAAGAACACCTTTTTCAACACTTCCATAAACGAAATCAAGCACCAATTCAGTATTTTGTTGCTGTAAAGCATCAAACAACTGGCCAAGAAAACGTTCACGCAGGTATTCTTTACCTATTCTACCTTGTGCGTAGTCCCGCTGAATAATGGGAATGACGATTTTCTTTGATATCAACAGACTCCAGAATGAAATGTTTTTGCTATATTCAGTCATGATAGAAATTCTTTAAGTGTGACTTTGATATTGTTCATATAGGCTTTGGCATCTTCCTTATTCCAAGTATTGGGTTCGGACGATGCGTCGTTATAGTACTTCAGAAATACAGATTTGGTGCATGGCGGGATGAAAGAGGATTGGCCTTCTTGAACTTCACAATTCACAATTTTCCCATTCTCGTCAACAGTTGAAGGAAGGAATCTCTTACCCTGATCTTTGCCTATGATGACTCTTCGCTTGGCTGGAAAGATGGCATTGCCATAGCTCCGGTTGGTGGATGAATCCAGTAGGGCAAAGTTCCATATTTTGTTCTTCTCTGTCTGAGACAATCGAATATTCCCGTTTATGTCATCAATGGTGCTTCGCAACTCTTCAAATCGCTCGTTACGTGTATTCTGCTTGTCGGGGTCTTCGTTTTGTTCGTAATTCTTTCCAGTAAATTCCTTGAAGAATTTTTCAATATTATCCTTGATCTCCTTGAATTTCTCACCTTGGAGTCCAAAATAGGCATTAAGCAACCATTCGCGTTGAGATCGTATGTCGTTCAGTTGGTTCTCAGTGTTGGAATCGATATGCTCCACATCCCATCCTTCCGATTTATACAAATGGAACGGAAATTTGTAGAATACGCCTTCATTATATTTGCGGTTTTCTGCAAGCACCTTGTTTTGGTTGATGACAGTCTGTAGATTGTGCAAAAGCAAAATGGAAAGGCAATTCCGTTTGTTTCCGCCTTTAATATCTTGGGAACTTTCTGCGTCAACTTCATAGACGGTATTTTCAATGTCTTTATAACGGATACTTTGTTTGATTGCTCCTATGAGATATTTTTCTCGGAAAACTGACTTGGTGGCATATCCTGTCCATTTCTGATAAATCTCGTTCACAGTCTTCCCGGCACAAATCAAGAAACCAATGTAGTGATACAGTTCCTTGTCATTAAACCACTCCTGCAGGGTCTGGAAAATCTCTTTCACTTTCTCCCAAATGGTCTGCAAGGCCTTTTCCTTTTGTTTCTGTGTTTCTAAGAAATGGTTAAAGTAACGGAAGGTTTTGAGGTCATCACTTATTTGCATCTCTTCTTTATCCATTGTAGACTTACACTGCAGCATGTCTTCTTGGCAAATAAGGTCAAAGATAAAGTCGATGCGTGTAGGACTTTCGCTGCCGGGCTTGTTGAGAAACAGCCAAAACTCTTTGAATTGAAGGGAATATTCTATAACATCCCATTCCATGGCTATTTCTTGTTGCTGCAACCTGACTTTGCTGTAATCCTCCGTATCGAAGTTGGATTTGTTCAACAAGAGAGCCTTAATTAGTTCCGCATTGGTCAACGAAATTTTTCCGATGTTCAGTCGGGTAAACACTTCCTTAGGGTTGTTTTCCTCATGGATTTCATACCAGATGAACTTTACTTGATTGAGCAAGAAATTCAGGAAGCGAGTCGTATCTTTCCCTTCCCGCCATTTGCAGATTAACTTGACTGCTTGTTTAATATGGTAATAGTCAATGTTATCCTCTGGCTTAGAGTCAAAAGACTGACTTTCAATTTCACTCAAAATTTTCCGGATTCCGCTTAAGAAGAATTTGGCACTGTCCTCACGTGTTTCATACTCAAGTTCGTAAAAACGAGGATATTCTAGTACTTCCAAAATGAGGCGGATGGTGGTCAGCCGTTGCTGTCCGTCCACCACCTCCCATTGTTCTTTCGAAGCTTCCAAGATACGTCTGACTTCGCTCAGCTTGTCTGTCTTACGAATTTTCTCCATGATTGAGGATTCGTCGATAAGGGATTCGCTGATAGTTCTTTTCACCACAACCAATGGCTGCAGGCAATAGATTCCGGCATCCTCTTTCTTCTCGCTGAACTCAAAAATATCTTTCAGCAGATCTTTCACTTGTCGCTGCGTCCAGCGATATCCCCGTTGATAGGCGGGAATATAAAACGCCATGTTGCGCAGTTCCGCAATAGATTTTAATTCTAATGTATTCATCGTATAATGAGTTTATTTGTCGTTTTACAATTTCCCTCCATAATTCCTCAGCTTCTCCAATTCACCTGCATATTCCAATTCCCTTAGAAACAGCCGTGCGCACATCTCCGCATCATCTCCAGCCCGATGGTGTTGCCCATAAGGTATCTTGAACTGGTCACAGAGATAGTCCAGACTGTTGCAACCGAAGTTGTAAAGTCTGCGTGCTGCACGGAGGGAACAATAATAGGTAATGTCAGGCTTCTTAATGCCGTATAGTTCCAACGAATGACGGATGCAACCGATGTCAAAAGCGGCATTGTGAGCCACAAGCACGGGAATGTCTTTAAGGTATTCGGCTATCTCTGCCCATACTTCCGGAAATTCCGGAGAGTTTTCTGTATCATTCGGTCGGATACCGTGAATCTGCATGTTCCAATAACTGTAACTATTTCCTTGCGGACGGACAAGCCACGAACGGGTTTCCACAATCTCTCCGTCACGCACCACGCAGATGCCTGCTTCACAGATGGAAGCACGTTTGCCTGTAGCTGTCTCAAAATCGATGGCGATGAAATTTATTCCTTGCATGGTTTATCCTCCTCTTTCCAAGTATAATAGTTCAACATGTTTTTTGCAAAATTGCGCATTTCGTTGCGCACGGATTCCGGCTCCAGCACTTCCACCTGGTCTCCTTGGGCGAGAACCAACTGATAGAAGTCGAAAGTCGGTTTCAGATGGTATTCAAAGAGCGTGGACTCATCATCGCCCTCTATCTCCCGTTGTGATTCGTGCAAGGGTAAGGTACGCAGATAATCGGCAAAACCGCCATAAGCCAAAAGAACAATGCGCTGTATAGGTTCATTCGATGTGATTACTCCACAGCATCCTTCAAAATATTGATTGATATTGAAGTTCTTCTTCATTTTGAATGTCTTGCCCGTATCCTGAATATCTGAAATACGGTCGAGGGCATATACCCGATAGACATCGGTGGGCTTGATGCCTTTTTCTTTGTTCCGGTCTGAATAATAGGGACTGCGTGCCACCACGTACCAACGGCGCTTCACGACTTTTAGGCAATATGGTTCAATCTCAAATGTGCTGGGTTCCGGTTTGCCAAAACCTTGGTGCGTAATACTCAATACTCGATTACGCCGCATGGCATCCGCAATGCAGGTTAGCCAAGTCTGCCCTGAAGGGATTTCTTCAAAAATAATTCGGTCTTCCAACTTATTGTCTGCCTTTATCTGATTCAATGTGGCGTATGAACTGATGAGCCAACTGCGCAGATTGTTTCCTTCGATGCGTTCCGGCTCATCAATATAATAACGGTATCCATCCTTCCGGTCACATTCTATATATACGTCGAATATGTCTTTGATAGCCTTCTTATGGTTATGAAAAGTCTTCAAAGGCAATTCCTCGCCATAACTCAGTCCGCTTTCCTGCCAAAGTTCGTTGATTTCCTCAAACGTCAAACGCTTATGTCTTCGCAGAATGTCCATCAGCCAGACATATCGTCCCAAAAGATTTGCTGCCATGCTACTATCATTTTATGGTTATGCCACAAAGTTACGTATTCTCCTGTGCCAAATCGTAGCCCAATCTTAATTTTTTCTCTTTTCCTGCATTTCTTTTATGTTATGCCGCGTTTTGGCATTTAAGACTCTTTACTTTGCAGCAGAATAGATGTTAAACCTTTTAATGACAAGTAGTATGGCAACAAAGAACTGGAACAACGATTTTATGGCTAAGGTATTGGAAGAAGCCGCATGGAAAGAACTGTCAAGCGAGTTTGCGTGGAATGAGCAACTGCTGGAAAAGTACAAGGACAAGGTGTCGTGGAAAGAGATTTCCGACAATCGGAACATTCTTTGGACTGTATCCATGATAGAGAAGTTCAAGAACAAAGTAGATTGGGATGAGCTTTCCGGTTCCGACAACGAACATCTGTTTACGGCTGAAAATCTGGGAAAATACAAGAATTGTTGGAACTGGTCTAAATTGTCGGGTAATTCAAGCGTGGAACTGACTCCCGCGCTCTTGGAACAGTTTGCCGAATATTGGGATTGGAGTGAAATCATCGACTGTTATAACCGGGATGATTTGTACAGCATGGAGTTTCTGGAGAAATACCAGGATTATATTCCGGCATCCGCCCTGCAGCGTTCACGCCTGTGGGATAAATTGGTTGAAGACGAAAAGAAACAATTAAAGATACGTATTCTTTCATAAAGTAAAATGAAAACGATAGAAAGCTGTTCCGTCCCACATGGTACCGGACGCATCACAAGGATGAAATCATCGGAAACATTCGTGATACGGTGGACATTATGAATGTGATAAAGCCAATCTATAATTTCAAAACAGCAGAATAATATGGACGAACCTAAGATGTTGTCAGGTTTAAGCCAAAGTGATTACAGCTATCCGTTGGCTGACGTGTCGTATTTGTCGGAAGAAGAGAAAAAGGATTTGCTAAGACGAGGGATGCGCAGGCCGAAGGAACTGTATTCCGATGAGGAGTTTGAACAATGGGTAACGGTATTTGCTGAATGGAACACATACAGCCACAGCAACGGCCATAAGCCTACGGAAGAAGAAAGAAACTCCGAAAAAATGGCTACCGCAAGTTATGAGCGTGGCTTGTGGTATCACCGCAAGCGTTTCAACGAATGGAAAAAAGAACATCTGCAACCGCTTATTGACGAGTTGGTGGAACATGCCGCCCACGACCCGCAATATGACTGGCAATATCTGTATGCTTTGGAGTGTGCCAAATTGCGTTGTATGAGGGCTTACTTCTCACATTCTTTGATAGCGAACGAGAATGGTAACTTCAGCTTCAACCGCTGGATAGATATTTGCATCAGCCTGCTGCAACATATCAAAGGAGATGGCCTGCACATCTCCCGGCAACAGATTGAACGAATGAATACCAGAAATGTAAAGAATATAGTTCCTTCCACTCTAGTGGGCGCTTATGAAGAAGCGCCTGCACCAAGTGATGAAGAAGACGGTCTTCCCGACAAGTTCTATTATGGCGAGAAGATATATGTCCGCAAGATGGAGCGGCTATATTACCGGATACGTCTTTACAAGATGAGGGAGTGGTGGGAGTAAAACAAACATTATCGGCAATAACCCTAAGATAAGACAGGGACATCGGTATATTGGCGTCCCTGTCTTAAACTTATTTTTTGTTCAATAACAGCGTAACCTTTACTTCCTCTTTTTCATAATTTTCTGTCTGCGTACCAAACAACATGTTTGTGTATCCAAGATGTTGCATCACGGATTTACGGAAGGTCTCAAGCTCCGTTTCATCCAGCGGGCAGTGAGAAGGACAACGGATGAAGATAACGGCACTGTCATACTTCGTAAGGTCAAACAGCTGATATTGGGTCATTGACTCCAGAATGTAGGCGAGGCGTGAACCGGTATCCTGTGTCACAGAGTGGTAATCATACTGTCTACCGTATTGCATACTGAGCAGAAACTCCACGTCGCTCCGCCTAAAGGTGCTGCCTTCGGCGGAAAGCATCCTTACCAGATTCTCTCGTGCGGCCATTTTGCGCAGATATTCTTCCCGTTTGTCCTGACGGTATTCCCGCTTTCGTTTTGAGCGGTTCATGCGATTGTTAAAGAAGTCACGCGCGTTTGTCCACGTAACATAACGCCGTCCGTCTTTCCCTTTGCTGCGTAGGCGGCGTGGAGTTTGATGCCGCCAGATGCTTTCCTCCAGTTTATCCAAAGCAACTTCATACTTATTATTCAAAATCTTTGGTCCAAATTTTCTTTGCCATGTTTCTTCTCTTTCGTCAGGTGAGAATCCCCAATAAGTGATTTCCCATAGACAGTGCATAGCTAGTTCTGCTAGAGAAAGATGCACATCATCGGTTATGACGATTTCCTTGGCCAAATCTTCTTCCCAACTGCTGTCATGCATCGGTCCGACGCTAATCCATTTCTCTTCACCTTCAAATTCTCCGCCAGACCATTCCACGTGTATTTCCCCGTTAAATCCAGTAGAAGGTTCCATGCCTTGAAGTATGTCGTATGCCTCGCGGAAGGCATAGATGTTGTCAAGATGCTCCGGTTCGTGTCTTTTCAGATGCGGAAGAAGTTCGTCGAAGCCGACTTGGGTCAATAGTTCTTTTAGTGTCATAAGCATTATAGGTTTGTCTATTTCTGGGACAAAGGAACGATATGCTTGTGCCAATACCAAGCATTGCTGCAAAATTTTATAGCCTAATGGGGTAGAAAGCCAATACTTTTATGCTATTTTTGTGAAAAAGAATAGGCTTATGGCTGAAATACACAAACTATTAAATCAAGCGAGACTGATTATAGAAAAAGTTAAAGTGTCCCGTAATGAAAGCCGTCTACGCGGAGAACAATTCAACATCTTTCATGCGTGCGGTGTTAACCATTATGAAACGACACACTCTACAATCCTTGCAGAGTTTCTGAATCCAGAAGGCAGTCACGGGCAGGGTGACACTTACCTAAAAGAATTTCTCTCCGTAGTCGGTGATATCGGTTTTTCATCGGCATTCGACACCTCGGAATCATCAGTTTCTACTGAATACTCGACTTCTAGCGGCAGGCTGGACATATTGATAAGTAACAGCAAAGGACAGGCCATAATAATAGAAAACAAGATTTACGCCGGTGACCAGTGGGGACAGTTGAAGCGTTATGACAATTTTGCCTCACAAAAGTATCATGCAGGAAACTACGCTATCCTTTATCTAACACTATGGGGTGATGAGGCGAGTGAACAAAGCGGTGAAGGCGTTCAATATAAATGTATATCTTACAAAGACATAATACAGGAATGGCTCAAACGCTGCATCCGCATTTCTGCGCAAAAGCCTCTCATTCGGGAAACAATGATACAATATTCAAACCTTATAAAAGAACTGACAAATCAAACTATGGATGCTATAAACAAAAACGAACTCTTAGAGTTAATGGCTAATAATGCTGAAGTTGTTGCTGAAATCTTTAACAATCAAAGTGATTATATAAAATACACGTGGGAAAATCGTATTCGCCCGAAGTTACAAGAAATAGCAACAGAAAAGACTCTTTTATATGAAGAATATAATATGACATGCCAAAACCGGGATGGTAAAAGTTTCACTTTTCGAGCAGCAGACTGCCTATATACAGGAATAAGGTTTCAATCCAATACACGGTCTTATGATTTAGATATGTTTTATGGCATAGTTTCTCTTGATGGTAAACACCCTGGAATACAACAAAAGTTAAATATTTTTCAAGAGAAACCCTCCAACATTTGGCCTTATGGATACGCTTCTTTAAACAAATATCGGTATTGGGATATGACTTCCCGGGCTGAAATTATTAATAATACGGATAAATTTGTGAATTACATTAAAGAAAAAATAGAGGCAGTGTTGACAGAATTAAATCAACGAGGCATTAAACTTGAATGAGATAATTCAAGTAAAACAAAGAAGAGGCTATGCCTGTTTTTATAGTCTCTTCTTTGTATTCAATCATAATAGCTTAGTTTACCACAAGACAATCAAATCCATCCAATTCAGTCCTTTGTCTTGGCTTAATAGGTAAGGCAAGTTGACAATCAAGCAGAAACTTATTGCCTGAATTCAGTTCGTCCATTGTGCCGTATTCAACTGCGTATATCTGCCGTCTTAATCCGAATTTATCACCACAGTATTCTTGGGCGAAGCGTACAGCATACATCGTGCCGCTGATGATGGGACATTGAGCCACGATGACCGATTGGGTCAAGACAACTTGCATACGGCAACGCGCCACCAGTCTTGTGGGATTGGCTTTCACGCCGAAAGGATGTTCGGAAAGGATGGCTCCGCCCTTGGCTACTATTTCATCCTGCAATGATTTGTTCACTCTAGGATGTGTGATATCTAAGCCTGAGGCCACCACTGCGATTGTCTGTCCGCCCGCATCAAGACAACCCCGATGGGCAGCCGTATCGCATCCCAAAGCCAAACCACTGATGACGATATGTCCTTGTTCACCCATCTGTTTGGCAAGCCCGTATGCCATGTCCAATCCATCTTTGTCCGCAGCACGGGCACCAATGATAGCCACATTGTCTTCACGGTTGAGTAAATCCTTATTCCCTAGCACGTGGACGAGCAGCGGTGCATCTTGGCATAAATTGCGGAAGTGATGAGGATACGCTTCCTCATGATAAGGGATGGTAATCACTCCTGCTTTTGTCTGCCTGTCCAATATCCGTTTTGCCTTGTCGAGTTCGCGGATGGACATGGAAGCCGTTTCTTTCAGTGAATATCTTTCGCTTTCCATGTCTTCATATAGTTGCTTGGGAAAATACCCCAGCAACTGCAGGCATAATAATTCTTCTACCGAAAGATAAGAAAGCCTCCATGCCTCTATTTTATTTTGCTGCTTCTTGGCAGCCCCTTTCCAATCTTCGCTATTTTTCATAAGACGATATTTATTTTGCGGCAAAGGAAACCTTTCGATGCGCCGAATCGGAGCATAGGCTGATTATTTTTTCGTCTGCTTTCGTTTGCATTACTCTACATGTGGTTCGAAAAATTATAATAGAAATAAAAATATCTCCGCCTTGTGCTGCGATTTGGCACTTTCATGACGGATATTTGCACCATCAAACCAAATAGGAGGAATAGAATGAAACTGGCAGAAGCATTAAGCATCCGCGCTGACCTGCAAAACAGAATCGACCAATTAAAGAGCCGACTGAAGTACAGCGCCAAGGTGCAGGAAGGTGACCAACCTTCTGAGAACGTGAACGAATTGTATAAAGAATTGGATGAATGCCTTTCGCAATTCGAGGGGATTGTTTATCGGATTAACCACACCAACATGCAAACCGTGCACGAAGGAGAAACTCTCACTCAAATGATTGCCCGCAAAGACGCATTGAAGTTGCGTCTGACAGTAATGCGCGACCTCTTGAAGCACGTTGTTGAAAATGACCGTTACGGACGACAGGAGATAAAATATGTCCGCACGGTGGATGTGGGTGAATTGAGAAGGGTGACGGACAACTATTCCAAACAACTCCGAAGTCTGGATATGAAGCTACAAAGCCTGAATTGGTCAGTTGATTTAATTTAATAAAATAAGGTGTAGTCCTTCTTTTATCAGGCAATGGCGGCACTTCTTTGTCGTATGACAGGGGCAACAAACCAAGGTGGCAGCTGGTAGAGGCATGGTTATTACTGCGCATCTCCAACACAGCGTACAAACGCATTCACGCATACGACCCCTGGGGGAAGATTATTACGCATTACCTTGTGCCGATTGTTTTTGGAAAGAGGACGAGGGTGGGTTGAGGGGATTAGTATCATGATAAAAAATAGTGTTATGACATTCAAGGAACTGTTTTCGCAATTTAGTTTTGCTGAAATAAGTCCGGCATTCTTGAATCTATGGCAAACCAACGAACCGAAGTTGGCCGGGCAGCTTGATTTGGACAAGTGGAAAAGAATTTATCAGAAAGTGCAAGCGTTGGAGGCAAAATCATCCCCCTATTACATCCGCTTGGGATGGCGTTGGGAAACCTGTAGTCCGATGATAGATATGAACTGTTCTGTATACGACAAAGCGGACAATCACCTCGACTGCCCTATGGCCTGCTATCCTTCGTGGTCGGAAATAGCTGGTATGGAAGTGGTGGTAGAAAAAGATATCGTGATCACGCCACAAGAGCTTGTTGCGGGCTTGCTGTGGGAAATCACTTACTTTGGCGGGACGGAAGAGATTGCACAAAAAAATATGAATAGGACATTTTACGGAGGAACAAAATGAAACGAGAGAATATTGTCATGTTCATTTGGGAATGTCTTATTTCTGCCTTCATGGACATGAAACGGAAAAAGGTTGCCGCAATCATTTGGGCATGTATTGTTTTTACCCTTATTTTTTTCCTGCTTGTCTCGCTTAACGGAGAAATGTCGGAAGAGCGGTGGGTAAGAATAGGTTTTTAATAGTAAATAGAAATGAAAGAATCAAGTAGAGAAGATTTGATACGAGTTATCAAGGATGAACAGGAAATAACAAAAGATTATTTCATCAATGTAGCCCAAGCAAAAGGATTGATTAATTTAGATCTGAATGATTTCAGAAAATTCGCTGATAAGTATAAACTCGTAATGCAGATAACCGTTGATGCCCGCATCTCGGTTTCCGCTCAAATTGAAACTGCTATGGAGGAAATAAGGAAACAAGAGACAACTGTGATGTCAGCCATAATTCTGTCTGTCTCGTTCAATCCTTCATATCCGTTTATGATGGAAGAACTTGAGGGCATGGCTGATTGTTTGAACAATTTAACAAAACAGGATATAGAGGTGATATGGGGAATACAAGAACGTGCCAATATTTTAAATCAATGCAGTGTATCTTTGTTTGTCTTCGTATAATCAAACTCACTAATTAATAAAACGGCATGAATAATATTAATGAAATATTCTTTGACAATCACGGGCTGACTTCCACATCGGCATCGCATTTGGCGGATTTGGCACAAGAAGTCATAGCTGGGAATGAGGCAAAGTTGAAAAACATGACTTTTTTGACTACGAAAGTTGATATTGTAGGCTCACCTTCTGAATCGGGAAAAACTATATGTGTCGGTTATGACGGGAATATGCTGGACCAGGTGCGTCCTCTTTTGGAAAACATAGCTGCAATGAACGCTTTTTGCGCTTGGATGAGGGAAGCAGTCAAGGCTAAAGACAGGGAATTGAAACAAGTAGCAAACTTTACGTTTGAAGAATGGTGTACGCTTCAAGGAGTCGAAATACCCTCCAGTCCATCCTATCCGAAGGAAACGACGGAAACGGATATCATTGCTCAAATGAATATCAAGGAGCGTAACCGTTATCTACAATTGGAAGCCGTAGCTGCTACTATTGGAAAATACATCCATCCCGGAGGCCAATTTTCTTCTGCTCGTGAAGAACTCCAAAACGGAATCATGAAGCCATACAGCACCGATGGCAATGGAAAAGACACGCTGATTTACGCTCATGTTCCTTCCGTTGACCCGCAAAAAGTAGAAGATGTGTTTTTCGAACTCCAAAAATGGCATCGTCAGAATGAACGGGAGCTGAATAAAATGAAGTTTGCTATCAAAAAACAAGCCGAGAAACAGACTTTAGAAAATACGCATCGGTTCAAGCAGGAACTGGAAAGTGAAAAACAATGCCACATGACGCTTTTCACTCAATACAAAGAATGGCAACTGAAAGAGCAGGAACGCATCTCTAAACTGAAAATCAATGTACCGGAAGCCTTGCAAAGCACTTATGAGCAATTAAGCCGGCTTGAAGAATAAAAAAGGTGTCGTGAACTTGCATCTCAATGGATGCTAATCACGGCTTTGATGGGGCAGAGGTTGTCGTTCTTATTTAATAGGAATTGGAATAAGGATGTCTAATTAACAAACGGCGGATGTTTGCAGCTATAAAAACATCCGGTCTTGGACTTTGGCTTTACCTGTGTCTTTGTCTTGGTATTCCTGCAAAAGGAATGCCGTATTGACAATCTCTGCCCCTAACTTAAATTTTGAATACAATGGAACATTTGAGAAAAGTATTAGGTCAACCGAAAAGAAAATTCACATCTTGGGAGAAGGTTTATATTGGTTTTATGACAATCATTCTATCGTGCAAAATAGTATTATATATTTTTTGCAGATTACAGAATGAGCTAAAAGACTAACGAGAGATTGCCATATCCAGATGAATTCTTATCTCTAAGATATGCGATAAAAACAGGTTTCCGACTTCAGTCAAAATATGGTCTTCTATGCTTACCTTTACATTGAGTTTGTCGCAAAATTATAAATTATTTGCGGCAACGATACTATCCCTCGCTTTCCATCGGACTGCTAAAGGCCTATCTGAGTAATATTTACATGCTCAAAAGAATTTTTAGCAAGTCCGGTCTGAAACCGAACAGAACTTTTAATACTAAACTTATCAAAGAACTATTTGGCATAGTGGCAGAAGCCGCTTAGCCGATATGTTGAATTCTTAACGGACTATTATTAAGAGACAGTTTTGAATTAATCAAAGAAAAATGCTATGGGCATCTAATCAATTGGGTAATCAAATTCCAAAAGGTAATCAAAACAATTGGAGTTTCTGATTGGGTTGCGTTATCAATCCAGATAGCTTCCTTTTATAGTTTCCATCTCAAAACCATACGTTCTTGATATGGAAACCGTATGTTTTCGATATGGAAACCGTACGGTTTCCATATGGAGAACGTAAAAAGAAGACAGCCTGAAACAGATACTGAACCTTTCAATCATACATTGATTCGTATATGCCAAACTTATCGGAGAAATTAAGAAGCTGTTTTTTCGCTAGCACATTACAAACATGGAACTTATACTGTGTGATGTATAAATGATGTTATGCAACACATACGGATTACGCTTTTTCTTTTGCAGACAGGCATGAACAAAAAAGACCTGTGAAAAAACAATTTTTCCACAATTTTGATTCTATATTTTCGTACATTTGCTACGATACGTTAACAATGTATGCTTGCATACGTTATTAACCCTTTATTAATCTTTTATTTAATATATGCGTAAGAATGGCTAGTAAGATGAAATCTATGCGTTATGTGCTGCTGTTTTTTGCAGCGATGATATCGCTTAGCGTATCAGCGCAAAATGTAACCGTAAAAGGTACAGTGAAAGACAATACAGGAGAAACTGTTATCGGTGCTTCTGTAGTAGAGAAAGGAAATACCACCAATGGAGCAATTACGGATCTTGATGGTAATTTCACGCTTACCGTTCCTTCTGATGCAACTTTGGTGTTTTCTTACATCGGAATGAAGACACAAGAAGTGGCAGTAAAGGGGCGGACTATCTTGAATATAACAATGGATGATGACTCTCAGGCGTTGGAAGAGGTTGTTGTCATTGGTTATGGTTCTGTAAGGAGAAAAGACCTGACCGGTTCTGTGGCTACGGTTGATGCAGACGTACTGACAGCAGTTCCGGTAGCTTCGGCCACAGAAGCCTTGACAGGTAAGATGGCTGGTGTACAGATTACCACAACAGAAGGTTCGCCTGATGCAGAAATGAAAATCCGTGTACGTGGTGGAGGCTCTATCACAGGCGATAACAGTCCTCTGTTTATCGTAGACGGTTTCCCGGTAGAGTCTATTTCAGATATCCCCGCTTCGGAAATAGAAGATATCACTGTGCTGAAAGATGCATCTTCTACTGCTATCTACGGTTCACGTGGTGCCAATGGTGTTATTCTGGTCACAACTAAATCGGGAAAAGAAGGTAAGGTCAGCGTCAGTTATAATGCCTATTATTCGTGGAAGAAAATTGCCAATACAATGGATGTGCTCGACCCTTATGATTATGCCAAGTGGCAATATGAACTGGCTTTGCTGAAAGATGACTTGACTTCGTACGAACAATATTTCGGGAAGTATGAAGACATGGATATGTATCAAAATATACCTTATAATGACTGGCAAGACTTGACATTCGGCCGTATAGGGCATACGTTTAATCATAACCTGAATATCAGCGGTGGTACGGAACGTATCCGCTATTCGTTCAGCTATGCACACATGAACGATAAAGCCATCATGGAAGGTTCGAATTATAAGCGTGATAACTTCAGTCTGAAACTGAACACGAAGCCTACCAAGAACACGACACTGGATTTCTCCATCCGTTATTCGGAAACCGATATCCGAGGTGGTGGTGCCAATGAAACAAGCAGTACATTGGATACAGACAAGCGTTTGAAGTATTCTGTTATCTATACGCCGATACCTTTGGCAAATCTGGATGAATCGGCAGGTAGTGCCGACGATGACTTGGGTAATCTATATCATCCGATAACCGCCATTTGGGACAACGACCGTATGAAAGAGCGCAAGACCCTGAATATGAACGGTAGTTTTGGCTGGGAAATATTCAAGAATTTCAAGGTAAAAACTGAATTCGGTTATGATGATTACCGCAATAATGACCAACGTTTTTGGGGTACAACTACCTATTATATAAAAAACACACCGGCTGCAGCCAATCAAGGACATCCTGCTATCCGCATCAACAATTTGTTCCGTCACCGTTTCCGGAATACGAATACCATCAATTATGATTTTGAGAAAGTACTCAAAAACAAAGACCATAGTTTGAATCTGTTGGTAGGGCACGAATGGATTATAACCAAGGAAAACGAGCTGGAAAATGAAGTTCACGGATTTCCAGACTGGATTTCGGCTACAGAGGCGTGGAAACTGACAAATATTCAGGGTACCACTCCTTATAACATAGAAAATACATTAAATCCAGACGATAAGTTGTTTTCGTTCTTCGGACGCGTCAATTATAATTACAAAAGCAAATATTTGTTGACTGCAACATTCCGTGCCGATGCCTCTTCCAAATTTTCGGAAGACAATCGTTGGGGATTTTTCCCGTCGGCTGCTGTTGCATGGCGTATTTCGTCTGAATCTTTTATGGAAGGTGCCAAGAATTGGCTGGATGACTTGAAGTTGCGTTTCAGTTATGGTACTGCAGGAAACAACAACATCCCGTCAGGACAACTCGTACAGGTGTACAACAGTAATACGACTTCGTGGATTAACGGTTTTAATAATTATTGGGCACCCAGCAAGACCATGGCAAATCCAGACTTGAAATGGGAAACAACCATTACTCGTAACTTAGGATTGGATTTCACATTATTCGGTGGCAAGCTGAATGGTACAATCGAAGCTTACTTGAATACGACTAAGGACTTGCTGATAAACTTCCCAGTCAGTGGAACGGGGTATGATACCCAATACCGTAACATGGGAGAAACTCAAAATAAAGGTATTGAAGCTACTATTAACTGGACTATTGTCAACAAGAAAAACTGGGGAATCAGCTTGAATGCCAATATCGGTTTCAACAAGAATGAAATCAAGGATTTGGGAATTATGCAGGATTTCGGACAAGATACCAGTTGGGCTTCTTCTGAAATCGGTCAAGATTTCTGGATTGCCAAAGGCGGGTCTGTAGGTGAGATGTTAGGCTATCGTTCGGCAGGACGTTATGAAGTGAGTGATTTCGTAGGTTACGATGCTGCATCAGAAACATGGATACTGAAAGAAGGTGTTGATGACTGTACTGCGGTAGTGGGGACATTACGTCCAGGTATGATGAAACTGAAAGATTTAAGTGGCGACGGAGTAGTGACTGGAGGTTATGAAGACCGTGAGATCATTGGCGATGCCAATCCGGTAGCAACCGGAGGTTTCGGAATCAATGCGCGTGCATACGGTTTTGATTTGAGTGCCAATTTTAATTTCAGTATCGGCAACGACGTTTACAATGCCAACAAAATCGAGTACACCATGACCGGTAAATACCAGTACCGTAACATGACTACGGAAATGGCTGACGGAAACCGTTGGACTAACTTGAATCCGGACGGAACCATTTGTAATGACCCGGAACAGCTTGCAGCCATGAATGCCAATACCACAATGTGGTCTCCTATGACTCAACGCATGGTATTCAGCGACTGGGCGGTAGAAGACGGTTCATTCCTGCGCCTGAACACTTTGACATTAGGCTATACATTGCCGGAATCTTTGATGAACAAAGTACACATCAAGAACCTGCGCTTCTATGTGACAGCTTATAATGTATTCTGCCTTACAGGTTACTCAGGCTTCGATCCGGAAGTATCTACTGCCTTGCAGACGAATCTGACTCCGGGGGTAGATTATTCTGCTTATCCCAAGAGCCGCCAATTCGTCATTGGTGTTAACTTGAATTTCTAAACCCGTAAATTAAGACAATATGAAAAAATTATTTTATATACCTCTATTAGCGTTGCTGGCATGCGGTATAAGCTCCTGTGATATGGAAGCTCCCTCACAGTCATCAATGGACTCATCGCTTATTTTTTCGCAGTATGAGATGGCAGAAGCTGCCGTTATGGGTATTCATCAGTCATTCGGAGAAACCAATTCTTATCGTGGACGCTACTTGCCTTACTATGGCATCAATAGCGATGTGGAATGGATTAATGGCTTGGAAGCCAGCGGTATCAATGACGGAGGGAAGAACGACCTCGCCACTTATAATGCCCAGCCTTCCAATTCACAGATGAATACAGACAATAATGCATATGCTAAGTTTTACGAAGGTATCGAACGTGCCAACAAGGCGATCGAAGGCATACGTGCATACGGCAATTATGAAAACAACCCTGACATGGCACACCTGCTGGGAGAAGCTTTGACCTTACGGGCTGTCATCTATCTTGACTTGATTAAAGGCTGGGGAGATGTACCTGCACGTTTTTCTTCTATCACATCAGAAACGATGTACCTTCCGCGGGCTGACCGGGATGAAATATACAAACAACTGTTGGCTGACCTGCTGGAAGCAGAAAACTATGTATATTGGCCTAATGAGTCCAACATAACCCAGACTACCGAACGTGTAAGCAAGGCTTTTGTCAAGGCACTTCGTGCTCGAATCGCTCTTTATGCAGGAGGCTACAGCCAACGTGCCGACGGTATACGGTTAAGCAATGACCCAGACCTGGATCGTACCGCCATGTATACCATCGTACGTGACGAATGCCTTGATGTGATAGCACAATATCCGAATCTGGCTTCACTTCCGTTTAAAGATAACTTTACGAATTTGTGCCGGGATGTAGTTACCGCCGGGCAGGAGTCTATTTGGGAGATTCCTTTCTCGGAAGGACGTGGCCGTGTACTTTATACATTAGGGGTAGAACATCAGGCGAAAGACCAGTATACCCAACAGAACAAAGGCGGTGTGAACGGTCCTCTTCCTACTTTATTTTATGATTATGATGTAGATGACATACGCCGCAACATCACCTGTGCCCCTTTCAGGTGGTCGCAAACATTGACCAACGGACGCAGTACACAAGAGCTGGCTTCATTAAAAGAATGGAACTTCGGAAAATTGCGTTACGAATGGATGAGCCGCATCGTGACTTCTACTAATGATGACGGTGTAAACTGGCAATACATGCGTTTGGCAGATGTCTATTTAATGGCTGCAGAAGCTGTTAACGAACTGGAAGGTCCGGCAAATGCTGCCCAATACATGCGTCCGGTGCTGGAACGTGCATTACCATCAGACAAAGTTTCCGCTTATATGAATACAGCTACTGCCAGCAAAGAATCGTTCTTTGATGCCATTGTAGAGCAACGCGGATTGGAATTTGCCGGAGAATCGTTGCGGAAAGCTGACCTGATACGCTGGAATTTGTTAAAGACCAAACTGGACGAGGCCAAGACCAAGATGAAACAACTGGCACGACGTGAAGGAAAATACGCCGACTTGATAGATAAAGTCTATACATACCAGACAGTAGTAAACGAGGGAGAGGCAAGCGAAATTGTGAACGCTATTCCTGCAGGTGCTTATACCTCCATCGAAACCATTGATGGCATGACTGATATTTTCGTAATTTACGGTTTGAATTATGGCGATACGGAAACGGTCGGTGAAACCTTGCTGGACCAAGGATATACAAGTACGACATGGCTGGGAACCGACAAATTGGAAGACGCCAAGGTAGACGTACTTTATGTGAATAATCCGGATGAAAATCAATATTGGCCTATCTGGCAGATATTCGTGGATAATAGCAATGGAATGTTAACGAATGATTAAAAACACATGATTATGAATAAGCTGAAAAAATATACCTATTTGTTGGGAGTTGCTTTGGTGGCTCTTGCTACGGCTTGCGAAGACCAAAGCGAAGAAGTGCTGAGCATTGACTATAGCCGTTACTTTGCTCCTATCAATCTGGAAGCAAGAGTTGTAAACCGCACGGACGTTCGTCTGACCTGGACTCCTAGCCAAGGCGCGACAAGCTATAATATTGAACTATTTGCCAATGATAGCCTGACTTTTGCAGGTACAGCAGCTTTGACATTCGACGGAATTACGGCGGACGACCTTCCTTATGTTATTTCCGGACTGGAAGGTGAAACTCAATATTCGGCACGTGTACAGGCAGTAGGTGAAGACGAAAGCAAGACTTCGAAATGGAGCGGCGTATTTTTCGAGACCGATGCTGAACAGATACTGGAAACCGTAACCGAAGCCGACCTTACCTACAATTCAGTCACTTTACGTTGGCCTGCAGGACAAACGGCAACAGAAATCGTGCTAAGTCCTGCCGATGTGCCTGCACATACAGTCACGTCCGAAGAAATAGCAGCCGGACAGGCCACTATCACCGGTCTGAAACCGGAAACGGAATATACCGCCAAACTGATGAACGGTAACAAGACCCGAGGCTCGCAAACCTTTACAACATTGATTGATTTGGCGGGCGCTACAGCAATTAGTCCCGAAGATGACTTTGTTGCCATCCTGGAAGGAGCCGAAGACGGTGCGTCCTTCGCATTTTATCCGGGCACCTATACCGTACCTGGCGAAGAAGGTGGAGTTGGTAAGTTGAATATCAAGGCAGATATCGAACTCAAAGCTGTACGTCCAAGCGACCGGCCGGTTATCAATGGTTGCATTACACTCAATGAAGGAGCATCGTTGAGCCTGAGCCAGATTGTCATGGATGGAACAGGTACAGACGGTAGCCAGGCTTTCGAATACAAAGATGAAGGCACGTATGGACATTTGATGATTAATGATTGTGAAATCCGCAATTATGTGAAAGGCCTGTATTATGTCAACGTAACTGCCTCTATCAATGAAATCACCATCAACAATAGCCTGATGCACGGAATACAGTGCAGCGGTGGCGATATGTTCGATTGCCGCAAGGGATACATTGCCACACTGAACATCACAAACAGCACCATCTGGAACAGTTGTGCCGATCGTGACTTCATACGCTATGATGATGCTTCCGGCGACTTTGCCGGTGCTGCCCCTGTCATTACAGTCGACCATTGTACGATTGACGGTGCAAGCAATGACAGCAGCCGCCGTTTGCTTTACGTACGCTTCAAGGGCAATAGCATTAGCTTTACTAACAACATGGTTTCCAATATGCCGAATTGTGGCAGAGGATTCTCCGACAACAGCAATACGGCAGAACCTACATTCGAAAACAATAATTACTTCAATACGAAGAACCTTGTTTCAGATGGAGGAGACGGCAAAGCCAAGTTCTTCGACGCCGATGGTACAACGCTTGACCCGGGGTATGCAGATGCTGCAAACGGTGACTTTACATTAAGTAATGAAGAGTTGATTTACAACCAGGTAGGCGATCCTCGCTGGTATTGAGCTATGATTTTATAAGAAGACACATCGCTTCTATAAACTGATTGAAAGAAGGAAGCCGGTTCATAACCTAACCGGTTTCCTTCTTTCTGTTTTTACATAAAAAATTATAGCTGCACCGCCCGATGCATATAGGTGCATTGGCTTATACAGATAGAATCGGGGGCTTATGCAAATATTTACCTTCAAACATTTGTAAACCACAAGGTAAATACGTATTTTTGTCTGGCTAAACTAAAACTATTTGCGTTATGAAAAAGATTTTATCGACTCTTATGGTGGTGGCCTGCCTGTGGATAGCCATACCGGCACAGGCTCAATTGAAGTTCGGCTTAAAAGGAGGTCTGAACATTTCCACCCTCACCTTTTCAGAAGATGTGTTTAAAGGAGACAACCGGACCGGATTCTTTATCGGACCGATGGCTGAATTTACTATTCCGGTAGTGGGACTGGGCATTGATGTGGCTGCCCTGTATAACCAGTCTAAAGGAAAGGCGAATTATTATGAAGAAGGAGTATCTCAAAACAGGACATTGAAAACAATAGAAATACCTGTCAACTTAAAATGGACGTTTGGACTGGGAAGTACCTTCGGAGCTTATATTGCGGCGGGACCCCAATTCGGCTTCAATGTAGGCAGCGGACTTTTCAATATCGGTTCGGAAACATTTGATATGAAGAAATCTTATACTACCTTCAATGTGGGAGCAGGTGTAAAACTCATTCAGCATTTGCAAATCGGATTGAACTATAACTTCAGCATCAACAAAGTGGCGAAAGCCGTGATAGAAGATTATGAAGGCACGGTAGACATGAAGAAAAACACGTGGCAGGTATCACTGGCATATATGTTTTAAGCATTTTCCCCAATAAGGAGTTGAAAAGGAGTTATTTCAGGGAGTTAAAGGGAGTTAGAAGCCAATACTTTTGCTCATGGAAGCCATAACAGGATTATTGGCCTTTAACTCCTGCCGAAGACATAACTCCTTCTAACTCCCTTTTATGCTATGGGCATTTTTGTCTTCTGTGATGAATTTAATTAATCAGGAATAGTTGCTTATGCTTATGCTTACGCATCTATATGCGTGTGTCTGCAAATAGAGAAGTTGAATATGCCCCTACATGGCATCGTATTAAGTCAGTCACACGGGAAAACCACTCCCCACGATTTCCGCAATTCGTCCATTTGTCTCATGATGCGAAGTGTTTCTGCATGCGGCATATAAGGAGATTCCAGCCAGCCTTTTTCAATGGCCTCGATGGAGGCATATACTTGATATTCAAATCCTGTGATACATTGCGGGGCATAATATACGGCAGATACATTGTAATCGTCATCTATTACCCGTACCGATTGTGGGCAATTGATATTCTCTACAATGAGTTGTCCCTTATCTCCGCTGATGACTCCCATACGGTCGCTCTTGGCATAAATACTCGACTGGAGCGAAGCCATTTTCCCGTCTTTGTAGAACAAAGTGATGTTTTCTTGTGCATCCACTCCTGTATCGGCCAGCAGGCAAGAAGATTCCATCCGTTCTATTTCGGTGCCGAATGCCATAGCGGCAAAGTTAAGTGTATATACGCCAATGTCCAGCAAGGCACCTCCCGCCAGTTCCGGACGTTGGATGCGTTCTTTGTACGATACCGGATAACTAAGGTTTGCCGAGAGTGTATAAGGTGTACCGATTATGCCGCTATGTATCAGTTCCTGTATTTTGAGCGAGAGAGGCAAATATCGTGTCCAAATAGCCTCGGTAACAAAGACTCCTTTCTCTTTGGCATATGCCAGCAAAGATTCGGCTTGGCGTGCATTGGCGGTGAAAGACTTTTCGCACAATACCGGTTTCCCTTTTCCGATGCACATTCGTGCCTGCTCGTAATGGTGCGAATGCGGAGTAGCTATATAGATAAGGTCTACTTCCGGGTCGTTTGCCAGTTCTTCGTAAGAGCCGTATGCTTTGGCAAACTGCCATTCACGGGCAAAATGTTCTGCTTTTTCTTTACTGCGCGAAGCGACGGCATAACGGGCCACTCCTTTCATTCCTCCCAAGGTAGTTGCCATCTTCTGAGCTATTCTGCCACAACCGATGATACCTATTTTATAAACTTTCATATTGAATTAACTATAAGATGAAACAATGAGTCGGATGCAAAGCTATTAAAAGTTTCCAAAATATCCCAGCAAGATGCACGGGTTTTTGTAACTTTGCGGCATGAAAAAGTTTGCAGATGTCATAGTGCCGTTGCCTATCCTGGGGCAATATACGTATGCTGTTCCGGCAGAGTTGGAAGGAAGAGTATGCGCAGGCATCCGTGTCGTTGTTTCATTCGGCAAAAAGAAATATTATACGGCTATTGTGACACGCGTGCACGAAGAAGTTCCAGAAGGATATGAGACCAAGGAGATTGTAGAAGTGCTCGATGAAAAACCTGTATTGCTAAAACGGCAATACGATTTCTGGCAATGGATAGCCGATTATTACCTGTGCACGTTGGGCGATGTCTATAAGGCTGCCCTACCCTCGGGGATGAAGCTGGAAAGCGAGACTCTAGTAGTCTACAATCCTGAATTTGAAGCGGATTCCATCCTTCCTGAGAAAGAACAATCTGTGCTTGATGCCCTGACCCTTGATAACGAACAATGCATTACCCAACTGGGAAAAATCACCGGCATCAAGAACATACTTCCTGTTATTCATAGCCTGCTGAAGAGAAATGCCATTTATGTCAAGGAGGAACTGAAACGTAGCTACAAGCCACGTACCGAGGTTTTTGTGCGTTTTCCACAGACGATACAACAGGAAGCAGACCTGCATCGGCTGTTCGATGCGCTTGCACGTGCTCCTAAACAGCTGGCTGCTTTGATGAAATACGTAGAACTTTCAGGCTGGGTGCGTCCCGGCTGCTTTCTGAAAGAAGTATCACGCAAGGCTTTGCTGCAAGAATCGGGAGTGACCCCTGCTGTATTGTCTGGCCTGGTGGATAAAAAAGTATTTGAATTATACCATCAGGAAATAGGAAGACTGGCAAAAGGTGTTTTGGATACAGTTCCGCTAAACCCGCTTAGCATGGCACAGCAAAAAGCATACGAGCAAATAATCGGGTCGTTCGCTACAAAATCCGTATGCTTGCTTCATGGAGTGACCTCCAGTGGTAAGACGGAAATTTACATTCATTTGATTAGACAGGTTATCCAGAGTGGCAAACAAGTGTTGTATTTGCTGCCCGAAATAGCCTTGACCACTCAGATAACCGAACGGCTAAGGCGAGTATTTGGCAACCGGCTTGGAATTTATCATTCCAAATTTCCGGATGCCGAACGGGTAGAAATCTGGCAGAAGCAGCTTTCCGAAAACGATTACGATATCATATTGGGTGTACGTTCGTCCATATTCTTGCCTTTCCGTCGGTTAGGGCTGGTCATCGTTGACGAAGAGCACGAGAACACCTATAAGCAACAAGAACCGGCACCGCGCTATCATGCCCGTAATGCTGCCATGGTGCTGGCTTCATTGTTCGGTGCAAAGACATTACTGGGGACTGCCACTCCCAGTATCGAGACCTATTACAATGCCCTTCAGGGGAAATACGGCCTGGTGGAACTAACCGAGCGTCACCAACAGATTCAGTTGCCGGCAATCGAAGTGGTAGACATCAAGGAACTGGCACGCAAGAAACGGATGACGGCACAATTTTCTCCTTTGCTTTTACAAAAGATCAGGGAGGCGTTGGAGCAAAAGGAACAGGTCATCCTGTTTCAGAACCGGCGAGGATTTGCCCCGATGATAGAATGCCGTACATGTGGCTGGATACCAAAGTGTAAAAACTGCGATGTGAGCCTGACTTATCATAAAGGATTGAACCAGTTGACGTGCCATTACTGCGGGTATGCCGAACCCATACCGAAAGCATGCCCGGCATGTGGAGGAGTGGAACTGGTCAGTCGGGGGTTCGGAACCGAGAAGGTGGAAGACAGCATCAAGGAAATCTTTCCCGAAGCACGTATTGCCCGGATGGACCTGGACACGACCCGTACCCGTACTGCATACGAAAAAATTATCGCTGATTTTGAAGAAGGAAAAACCGATATCCTTATCGGAACCCAAATGGTATCGAAAGGTTTGGATTTTGACCGGGTAAGTGTGGTTGGCATACTGAATGCCGATTCGATGCTGAACTATCCCGACTTCCGTTCATACGAGCGCGCGTTCCAACTGATGGCACAGGTAGCAGGACGTGCGGGCAGGAAAAACAAGCAAGGACTGGTAATCTTGCAGACCAAATCGCCCGACCTTCCGTTGATACACGAAGTGGTAACGAATAATTACCGCAGTTTGTTCGATGAGCAAATTGCCGAACGCCACTTGTTCAAGTACCCGCCTTTTTACCGGTTGGTCTATGTATACCTGAAACACCGTAAACAAGAAGTTCTCGACCAGGCGGCTGACGTAATGGCACGTTACTTGCGACAAGGATTGGGCGAACGGATTTTAGGACCGGATTTACCTTTGGTAGCACGTATTCAAACTTTGTTCATAAAGAAGATAATGGTAAAAGTAGAATTACAGGCGTCGATGTCAAAAGTACGGGCATACCTGCGCCAAGTGCAACGTGCCATCGCAGAAGACGAACGTTTTCGTTCGCTGTTGGTATATTATGACGTAGACCCTATGTGAGTTGAGTTTTCTCTCCAATTATAATAAAGAATATGAAAATAGAATTAGATGTACACACCCATACGATAGCCAGCGGGCATGCATTCAGCACTTTGCAGGAAATGGTGCAAGCGGCTTCCGAAAAGGGATTGAAACTGTTGGGCATTACCGAACATGCTCCCGGCATTCCGGGTTCGTGCAGTCCCATTTATTTCCGCAATCTTTATGTCGTACCGCGCCGGATGTACGGCGTCGATTTGCTGCTGGGAGCGGAAATCAACATTCTGGATTGTGAAGGCAACATTGACATGGACGAGTTTTACCTTAATTTGCTCGATTTGCGTATTGCCGGTATACACTCGTTGTGTTATGCGGGCGGTACACCTGAAGAAAACACGCACGGCATGGTACAGGCAATAGCCAATCCTTACATTCACATTATCAGTCATCCGGGAGACGGGACTGCGAAACTGAATTTCGAACCCATTGTGCTGGCCGCCAAAGAGCACCACACGTTGCTCGAAATCAACAATTCTTCACTTCGTCCTTGCCGGAAAAAGATGGATGCACGCGACAATAACCTGGAAATACTGCGTTTGTGCAAACGATACGAAGTACCGGTCATATTGGGAAGCGATGCACACATTTCGTTCGATATTGCAACTTACGATTATGCCTTGCAGCTGGTAGGTGAGACAGAGTTCCCTGAAGAACTGATCATGAACACCAGCGTAGAAAAGTTTAAAACTTATTTGAATATATAATGTAAGCAGGGAGGAAAGGAACTGTTATCGGGGATCCAAGAAGCCATGACTTTTATGTCCGAAATGCCGTTAAACTCTTCTTGCTCCTCTTGTTCTCCTGGCTTCTTTTGCTTTTTCTAATTCCTTTACAAATTATGAAGCGAATACTCTTTGTCTGCCTCGGCAATATATGCCGTTCGGCTGCCGCCGAAGAAATCATGCGTACTTACCTGAAACAAGAAGGACTGGAAATGGAAATAGAGGTCGACTCGGCAGGTATCAGCGGATATCATGAAGGCGACCTTGCCGACCCACGGATGCGAATGCATGCCTCCCGGCGTGGCTACCAGATTACGCACCATTCGCGTCCCGTGCGTACCGATGATTTTTACAACTTCGATTGGATTCTTGGTATGGATGATGCCAATATCGATGCCTTACGCGAGAAAGCCCCTGATGTGGAAACAGAACGAAAGATTGGTCGGATGACCGATTTCTGCCAAACGAAAGTAGCCGATTATGTACCCGATCCTTACTACGGCGGTGCACAAGGCTTCGAAAATGTACTAGACATTCTGGAAGATGCTTGCAAAGGTTTACTAAATCATATCCGAAACCTGTAAGACTTAGAAGCTGTTTTGAATTTCTCCAAAAAGTTTTTCTTGTCTTGATGTATACGTTTTCGTGTGTGCTTTGGGCGATTTTTTGGTCTTTTTCGCTCCTGTTCTTCGTCAGAT
>NZ_NFJA01000219.1:0-507 GCF_002159615.1 Bacteroides sp. An279 | reverse complement strand
GGAAGGAGGTGAACAGCTTATGCAGCTTGTCTGTATCACCTTCCTCCAGCGCATCGATAAGGTCTTGTATCCAACTGTTTACATTTTCCCGTTGGGGCTTGAAATAATCAGAAGCCACCAACGATACAAATCCTTTCTTCACTTCATTGTTGGGGAAGTCGAGCAGGAATGTGCCTCGGCGTGGTTTATAGTCCTTAATGGTAAAGTATCCGCTTTGGTAAATCATCGGCAACGGTTTTTCTACATTTGCCTTATAGTCGACAAATTCCTGCGGGTCGTAATATTTTCCGGTCAGTTCATCCAGGTTCTCATCGGTATGCGCAAGCAGGCGGATTAGGTATGAAGGCGTACCGCTACGGAACCAGTAATCTTGCATGTCTTGCGTGGCAAAAGCATTGAGCAGGCTGAAAGGATTGTAGATATCTGTCATGGCTTTACTGAAATGATATCCGTCGTACTGGCGTTTGAGCAGACCGGTCATTTCTTCCTTGGATATGCCTTCCCTGT
>NZ_NFJA01000218.1:0-511 GCF_002159615.1 Bacteroides sp. An279 | reverse complement strand
GCTGGAGGGTCTATGCTGAGTGTTACCGGTCTGAATCATTTTTATTATGTGCGTGACTTTACCGACATGCGTTGCAAGCACAGCCGTGTGTTGTCCATCATCCGTGAACTGCTTCACCGTGAACCCTGTGACGGGGATGTCTTTATTGTCATGTCGTGAAATCGAAAAATAGTCCGTATGTTTTCATTTGCCAATCATTCATACAGCCTGTTCAAAAGTGCCCTTTTAAAGGGGAATGCCCTAAATTGAGTGCTTACTTGAGAAATGGTACAAACCCATAAGTCACTGTGCTGTAAAAGTGAAAACTTTAGAAACTTCATCATATACAAATTTGTGAATCTCCCCAAGTATTCCTATCTTTGAGGCATGAAAAGAAGAGAAAGATACATGACGCATTTCGTGAACCCGTTTACGGATATCGGCTTCAAGATCATCTTCGGGCAACCTGCCAGCAAGGAACTGCTCATTACCTTGCTGAACGAGCTGCTTGCGGGGGAGCATCACATTGAAG
>NZ_NFJA01000217.1:0-525 GCF_002159615.1 Bacteroides sp. An279 | reverse complement strand
GATTCGTCAGTTCTTTGAGTCTTGATTTCATCTTGGATTTGGACTTCGGATGTACTGTGAGGCGGCATTTGCCTTTCATTACATAAAAGGAGTAGCCGAGATACTTAACTCCTTGGACATACGACACTACAGTCTTTTCCTTGTTGACTTTGAGATATAAAGTTCCCTCTATATATCGGGTTATGGACTCCTTGACTCTTCTTGCCGCCCTTTTGGACTTACAGAATATCATCGAGTCATCGGCATAGCGAACAAAAGGAAGCCCTCTGCGTTCGAGTTCATTGTCCAATTCATTGAGCATAATATTGCTCAGCAATGGACTTAGTGGTCCTCCTTGGGGAGTCCCCTCCTCGCTCGTTTCGAAAAGACCTTTGTTCATTACACCGCTTCGGAGATATTTGTGTATTAGACTGACAACTCTGCCGTCTTTAATAGTACGGCTGAGGATTTCTATGAGTTTGCTATGATTCACGGTATCAAAGAAGCGCTCGAGGTCAAGGTCTACTACATATATGTAGCCTGCAT
>NZ_NFJA01000216.1:0-541 GCF_002159615.1 Bacteroides sp. An279 | reverse complement strand
TTCTTCCTTATTTCGAGGCTGCGCATGAGGACTATTTGTCCGAGTATGAAATGACCGGGGAACGCCGTAGCGGAAAACGCCGCAGTCCTTCCATCTACAAGAACAGCCCTCTTCCCAGTATCCCCGACCGCCTGTTCTTCATTTTGGTTTATTTGAAAAACAACCCGTTGCAGGAATATCATGCGGCCTGTTTCGGTATGAACCAGAAGCACTGTAACATATTCATTCATTGCCTGACGAAAATCCTTCGTCTGTCCCTTAAGGCTAAAGGCCTTGTTCCCGCAGAAACCGACAAGGAGCTTGCCGAACGGCTGGCGGAACTTTCCAAGGACGGGGGCAAACCGGTGCTTCTTCATGACGGGACGGAACGGGAGATCCCCCGTCCGGCAGACCAGGACATGCAAAAGGAGCGTTACAGTGGTAAGAAAAAGAGGCACACGGTCAAGAACGCCGTCATTGTAACGATGGCTTGTCTGGTCATATTTGTCAGTCAGACCGTTTCGGGCAAGACCCACGACAAGAAGATGGCTGACACAATGTA
>NZ_NFJA01000215.1:0-568 GCF_002159615.1 Bacteroides sp. An279 | reverse complement strand
AGAAATTGAGTTTTTCTCTCGGTCTGGCATTAATTTTCTTCCTGATCTTGGTTATTTTTCCTTCTGTAACCGTACTGATGTCGGTTCCTTTCGGGATATATTGCCGTATCAGCTTGTTGCCGTTTTCTATGGCTCCTTTCTGCCATGCGCAATAGGAATCGGCAAAATACACGGGCACGTTGAGCTTCTTGGTTATCCATTCATGCTCGGCGAACTCACTGCCGTTGTCCGTGGTGATGGACTTCAAGGCCTCTCCCTTGTATGGCAGCAGCAACCTCCACACGGTTCTTGCCACAGGCTTCGCTTTCTTCCCGTGCTTGAGCCTTTCCATCAACAGGAAGTTCGTGCTCCTTTCCGTCAGCGTGAGGATGGCGTTGCTGTCCTTGTCCACGATGAGGTCCATCTCCCAGTCCCCGAAACGTTTGCCGTCGGCTTCCGCCGGACGCTCGTGTATGCTCACACGGTTACGGATGTTCGTGGCCTTAGTCTCATGACGGTGTGAGGCCTTGCGCTTGTATTTCATCTTATGCCGGCAATGGGAAGCCAGTTCCCCGCTTTCGTCCTTGCG
>NZ_NFJA01000214.1:0-591 GCF_002159615.1 Bacteroides sp. An279 | reverse complement strand
TCTTCAGTGCATAGATTAGTTTGTCATACAATGTCTCGCATTCCTCCAGCTGCTTGGTGAAGTAAGGGAACTGCAAGTATATCTGCCGGAAATGCGGGTTCACCGTCCGTCCGTTCTCACGGTCTGCCACCACCGTGTCCGTACGGAACTTCGGCTCTAACTTCCCTTCCTTGAAGTTCATCAGGAATATCCCGTATACGGTTGAGAGTTTATAGCGGTCACCGTAGCGGGGCGGTGTCTCATTCACCGTGTCTGTTACGTTGTCATTCCTGCCGATCGGCAATTCCACTTCATCCGTTATGGGACGTTCTATCAACCGGCTGATGGCACGGCACACGTAATACAGCGTACGGTCCAGGAAATTACTGTGCCACCGGTTCTGCATCTCCACGATGATGTATTCCCCGCCCGAAGTCAGGCAATACAGGTCGAAGATAATCCCCCTGTCGTTTACGTTGTCCGAATTGTCTTCCTTGTCGATGAACGTCAGGTCTTCAATGTGATGCTCCCCCGCAAGCAGCTCGTTCAGCAAGGTAATGAGCAGTTCCTTGCTGGCAGGTTGCCCGAAGATGATCTTGAAGCCGATATCCG
>NZ_NFJA01000213.1:0-597 GCF_002159615.1 Bacteroides sp. An279 | reverse complement strand
CCAGTTCTTCCTGGGTGATACCGCACAGGGCTTCATAGCGTATGTCCATGCTGATGTCGGCAGGCTGGTTGAAACCGCTGAACACGCTTACCTGCGAGAACTTGGTAACTCCGGTGAGCAAGACAAACTGCAGGTCATCGTCCGCAGCCTTGAATACCGAATAGAATCCTTTCAGCACTTCCCGGTTCCGGTCCTCCAGCAGCGTTTCCTCCTGTTCTCCCTTAATGCCCGTATCGAGTACGTCCAGGATAGGCTTGTCGTATTCGTCAATCAACACCACACAACGTCTACCCGATTGTTTGTGAGCCTGTTTGAGGACGTATGCAAAGCGTTTCCCAATATCCGTATAGTCCTGGCTCTTTCCGTATTCCCGTTCCCAACCTTTTATGGTACCTTCCAGTATATCTTCCAATGTACCCGGAACGGTGAAGTTGCTTCCATTGAAGTCGATGTGGAATACGGGATATTCCCTCCATTCCGTTTCCAGCTTCTCGATGGCAAGTCCTTTGAACAGCTCTTTCTTACCTAAGAAATAGTTCTTCAGGGTAGACACAAGCAGGCTTTTCCCGAACCTACGGGGACGACTGAGGAAATAAA
>NZ_NFJA01000212.1:0-607 GCF_002159615.1 Bacteroides sp. An279 | reverse complement strand
TCTTCGTCAGATAGCCCGCTATCTTCCTCATCACAGAAGCGAAAATGCCTCAAAAACTCATCCCAAATCATCGCACGATAAATTCAAAACAGCTTCTAAGAGCCTGTTTTGAAATTCCACAAAAGTTTAATGAATGTCCGCATTAGGCAAAATGCGGACATTCATATTGGCTGTTTTGAATGACAGGCTTTGTGTGTTTGTGCATGCCTGCCAGCAGCCGGTATATACCCCTGAAAAATGAATATATACTTCATCCGCGTTTGAATATATCTTCATCCGCAGTTGAATATATACTTCATCTGCGTTTGAATATATACTTCATCCGCGAATGCAGTACTACTGCGTTTTCAACTTTATGAATGTCCTCATTTTGCCAAATTGCCTGTTTGCGGACATTCACTTTCAACTTCTTTATAGTCAGAAGCTGTTTTGAATTTCTCCAAAAAGTTTTTCTTGGCTTGATGTATCCGTTTTCGTGTGTGCTTTGGGCGATTTTTGGGTCCTTTCCGCTCCTGTTCTTCGTCAGATAGCCCGCTATCTTCCTCATCACAGAAGCGGAAATGCCTCAAAAACTCATCCCAAATCATCGCACGATAAATTCAAAACA
>NZ_NFJA01000211.1:0-617 GCF_002159615.1 Bacteroides sp. An279 | reverse complement strand
CGGGCATGTCGTCGGAGATAACCGTACCGTTGATGCGGAGGTTCTCGAAGCGGATGTTTCTTACCAAGCGGTCGCGGTCGTAGCCGATGATGTGCGACAGTTCGGCATGATGAAGATGGGCGAATACGTAGCGTTGTCCAACTTGCGCAATGGTACGGATAACCGGAACAATACGGGAAGCTGGCTGGTAAGTGCTACTCAGATGCCGTTTACGACCTATGAATATAGCATCGACTGCTCTTGCCGCGATAAGAACCACGGTGCAACCCATACGCAAATGGCAGATGATGAAGGTCGTGGCAGCATTCGTCCGGGATGGGAAATCCTGTACAACCATTATGCAAAGGTGGCAAATGTGGGCAGTGGCTATACGTATGCCAAGCAGTTTGCCGACAAACTTCGTCCCGAAGGCGGTGTGGGTGAACCGGAAAACCGTTACGGTACAAACAGCGGTGCGTTCGACCAATTGGGTTGGGCAACCTTGATGCTTTACCGTGAATAGATATTGTTAAGAAGCTGTTTTGAATTTATCGTGCGATGATTTGGGATGAGTTTTTGAGGCATTTTTGCTTCTGTGATGAGGAAGATAGCGGGCTATCTGACGAAGAACAGGAGCG
>NZ_NFJA01000210.1:0-643 GCF_002159615.1 Bacteroides sp. An279 | reverse complement strand
CCCAACGGGAAAATGTAAACAGTTGGATACAAGACCTTATCGATGCGCTGGAGGAAGGTGATACAGACAAGCTGCATAAGCTGTTCACCTCCTTCCTTGCCGACATCCCCTACACCATGCGTCGCAAGCAGGACGAGAGGGAAAGGGAGCGTTATTTCCACTATACGTTCTACCTGATATTCCGTTTGGTCAGCGTCTACACGGTCTATACCGAAAAGGAACAGAGCGAAGGACGGGTGGACTGCATCGTAGAGACACCCGATTACGTCTACATCTTTGAGTTCAAACTGGACGGTTCGGCAGACGAAGCCCTAAAGCAGATAGAAGAAAAAGGCTACGCACGCCCGTATGCTTCCGACAGGCGACTTATCTATAAAATAGGTGCCAGCTTCTCTTCACAGACCGGGACCATTGACGACTGGAAGATTCAAGGCTAATCTTCCAGACGGAACTCTGCCATTAACAGACTCTTTTCACGATTATCCCCAATCGTGATTTCTTTGAAATAACGGTAACGTCCGGGTTTGTTGGGATGCACATCGGGATAAAGGTGGGCAGTAAGCTTTTCCGTTTCCACAGGTGAGGATTTTACCACCAATGTATCCGAAGAATCGATTCCTCGCATTTGCCTGCCTCCGCACCC
>NZ_NFJA01000021.1:0-46269 GCF_002159615.1 Bacteroides sp. An279 | reverse complement strand
ATCTGACGAAGAACAGGAGCGAAAAGGACCAAAAAATCGCCCAAAGCACACACGAAAACGGATACATCAAGACAAGAAAAACTTTTTGGAGAAATTCAAAACAGCTTCTTATGTATTTACAGGATAAGGATCTCTTTGTAAAATTGTAAAAGGGTTATGAGTAAGTATTTTTTTATCGTATTGCTTTTAAGTGTACTTGCCGGATGCCATAAGCAGGAGGGGCAGCGTTTAGGTTTGAATATGGTTTCGGTAGACGGAATGAGAAATGATGATACCGGTAAATTTGATTCTTTTTTCCAATTCAGTCACTACATTACGCTTGAAACTACCGATTCATCTTTGATTGGTAAAGCGAAAAAAATAAAGATGTATGATGGTAAAATCTATGTGTTGGATGGAAAAGATGATAAGATTGTGGTTTTCGACTCCATAGGGAATTACATCCGTCAATATGCACATTTAGGACAAGGACCGGGAGAATATGTAGGATTGGGGGATTTCGATATAAAAGGAGATACGTTATATCTGATGGGTGAATTTGACGGATATGTCTTAAAGTATGATTTGACAGACCGGTATTGTGGCAGAGAAAGAATCCCGAAAGCGGAAGGTCTATTGGTTTTGTCTAATGGAGATTATGCTTTGAATTTAGGATTAGGTCGTGCTGATAATGGCAGTGGTAAGTCTTATAACAGTTATGTTGTGTGTCGTGAAGGGGAATTATTATATCAAGATATACCTTTTAATAAAAATATTCAAGGTAAGGCTTATTCATTTGGTGAGGGGTATAATGCTTTTTACCATTATAAAGATTCTATTTTTACTTTTTTTCCGTTCAATGATACAATCTATGTTGTAAACCCCAAAGACGGGGTGCTTAATCCTTATTTGTCTGTAGCATTGAATAAACAGAAAATCGAACTGAGTATGTCGGCATCCAAAGCTTTAAAATTAGCAAAGGAATTAACTCCTTCTATTTTCGCTTTTTATAAATGGGATAATTATATGTGTTGCTCATTCTATTATGCAGATAATCCTCGGAGGTATTTGATTTTCTCAAAAGATGGATCTATTTTGTTTTGTGGTAGTTTTAATTTGGATAAGTATAAACTTCCCATACGTATGGTTGCTTACGAGACAGATCAAACTTCCGTTCAGATGTTGAGTTTGGTATATCCGGAAGAAATGCTTTTTTTATATAAAAAATACGGCTCGAATAGCAAGTTGCTTGATAAGATTGCTTCTGGGATGGGAGAAGAGAGTAATCCTGTGCTTTTGTTTTATGATTTTAAATTGCAGGATAAAAAATGAATGAAAAATGCATGTTGATAAATATATGAATTACGTCAATTGAGGTTTACTCCCAGAGTGTTATATTGCGGTCAAGACGGTATGGATATGGAAGTAGGTCGACCCGTATACGGATAAATGAAATGGAAAAGATGTTTAAGAAGAATCGAATGAAAACGTTACTGAAAACATGTGTGTGGGTAGCAGCGGCATGGCTGTCTGTCGGATGCGACCGTGTCCTGGACACGTCGCTGGAACTGAGCGGGGAAAACCGGAGCCAGCTGGAAGCCGTGATAACCCATTATGCCGGTGAGCCGGAAAAGCAAGAGGCAGCTAAATTCCTGATACGGAACATGAAGAGGCACTATACGGCAGACTGTCCGTATATGGACACGTATTACGAATTGACCGACAGCCTGCAGCGGGACACAAATGTTGCCGTTTCTGCGCTGAAAGTGATTTATGACTCTATTTATACGCCTCAGCGGTTTGCGGGAATAAAACGTACGCCCGACTTGAAAGCGGTGCGCTCCGATTTCCTGATCAGCCATATCGATGCCGCCTTCGAGGCTTGGAAGTCACCGTGGGCGAAAGACTTGACCTTTGATGAGTTTTGCGAATACATCTTGCCTTATCGGGTAGGACATGAACGGTTGGAACTGTGGCGCGATTTGTACAAGGAAACGTATGCTCCGTTGGTGCAGCCTTTGTTACATCAACAAGTAGATTCAGTGTATGAAGTGATTATGCGCCGGATTATAGGGAACCGCTATTTTACTCCTTCCTACGTGCCCGACCTTCGCCCCTCTTCGTTGCTGCATTTGCGTTATGGATCGTGTCCTTCTTTTGTGGCAATGGGCGTTTATCTGTACCGCAGCATTGGCGTGCCGGTGGCTTGCGACTTTACGCCTAATTGGACCAATCATGCCATGGGGCACAACTGGCTTTCTATTATATCCGAAGGAAAAACGTATCCTATTATGCCGGGGTCTGCAGTTGCATTCGGACAACACATCGCTCATAACTCTTATCATCTTTCGAAAGCTTATCGGCAGTTGTTTGGCGAAACGGGAGGACTGATAAAGGATGAAGAGAATGTGCCCGCTTTGTTCAGCGACCCTCATATCGTGGATGTGACCGACCAGTATATCCAGACCGTTGACGTGAACTTGCCCGATTGCTTCCCGCAGGCACATGCTCCCCGTTACGCTTACTTGGGCGTGTTCGATGCGCAGAATTGGAAAATCGTGGCGTATGGCAAACGGAGAGGGAAAGGCTATCGTTTCGAGCGGATGGCACCAGGAGCGGTGTACCTCCCGATGTATTATTCAGAAGGGTCTACGGCATCGGCTTACTATCCCATAAAAGTGGATGAGGATGGAGGGTTGCATGTATTGAAGCCTGATACGGCACGGCTGCGGTCGGTAAAGCTGTATCGCAAATTCATGGATTTGTTCCCTCGGATTTGGCTGAATAATTTTGCTGGGAGCAGGTTTGTGTTCAGCCGTGACGCTTCGTTCCGCCGGGCAGACACGATACGGGTTGATACGTTGGCAGAATGCAATTTTCAGACGGTGGTATTGGGAAAGCCATACCGCTATATGAAATTCATCCCTGTTGCAAAAACCGGAGGGAATATAGCTGAAATTAGGTTGTATGACAAACAGGGAAAGCAGGTAAAGGGAAAGATTATCGGCAATTTCCATCCGAAAGAACCGGATGATGTGATGCAGGCAATGGGAATGGCTTTTGACGGAAATGTATTGAGTTGTTCGCGTACAGACGGCAAGCAAAAAGACGCTTGGTTGGGGCTGGATTTAGGTAAAGCCGTTGAGTTGTCAAAGCTGGTCTATCTTCCTCGCAACGATGATAATTTTATCCGCGAGGGCGAACTGTACGAACTGTTTTATTGGGATAAAGGCTGGCGGTCGTTAGGGCAGAAGACAGGCGATGGCGAACGGCAATGTTTAGTATATGATAATGTACCGGAGAACGCCTTGCTGTTGCTCCGCAATTTAAGTAAAGGCAAAGAAGAACGGATTTTTACGTATGAAGGAGGGAAACAAGTGTGGTGGTAATTGGCATGTTTCCATTCCACCCATAAAACGAAAGGAGGTTAAGCCGATGCAAAGTTAAGAAGAAAAACAGGAGACAAGCAAATCGGGGATTTGCGGCTTTGCAGACGAAAAATCAAACAGAATATCAATCATTAAAAAATAAACAAAAGATGAAAAAGCTTATTTTAAAAATTACGTTTATCGCGGCGGTAGCCGTAGCTTCAGCTTATACTACTTATAGTCAGTCACAGAAAGTAGAAGTTTTGTCTGATTTAGCATTGGAGAATGTGGAAGCGTTGGCACAATTTGAATGTGTTTCAGTAACGGGTGATATATTGTTTTATTGCGTATCAGACCTGATGCGGTCCTGCTATTGTAACGGTTTGCATCCAGGTAGAGGTTATTATAAGACTAACACTTTATAAGCGGCATTTGTTGAAGTAGTGCATTTAGGTATCATCTAAAGTGCGCTGCTTCTTATTTAATATAAATATTTTCAGTTATGAGGATTTCAGTTATATTATTGGCTTTATTGTTTTTGTTCAGTTGCGGGCGGGAAGAATCCCCTATGTCGAAGTATGGTTTCCGTACGGTAGAGCAAGTCAGTTTTCATCCAGTTAAAAGTGATTTTCTATTTAAACCAACCGCAATAGAAGTGTTTGATTCCTTATTGTTGGTACACGATCCGGTAGAAGGAAATACTTACACGCTATTTTCTATCAGTTCGCCTGATGTGCAGATTTCCGGCGGTAAGAAAGGGACAGGTCCGGATGAGGTTTTATACGGACAGTTTACGGATAAGATTAATGAAAAAGAGTTTCAGGTGATTGATATGTCAAACGGGAAAGTCTTGATATATAACGTAGACAGTATTTTGAAAAGCCGTTCGTTTATACCTGTGCATTCATTTTTTTATAATGAATTGGCAGTTCAAAAAGCAAAAGGATTGCAGTATTGTTATTATTTGGAGGACAGCACTTATATCGGCCTTGGCGACAGTAATCAAGGTAAATATTATTGCATCGGAAAAGATACGGTGACCTATTGGGGAAATTACCCGAAAGACCTAACAATGAGCAGTTCTCCATTTTATTTGTTTCAAGGGGTTTTGCAGATAAATGCAGACCGTAACCTGTTGCTTTATCATTCTCCAACCGGTTATTATTATGAACTGTATGCCCGTTCAGGGGATGCGTGGAAACAACGTTTTGTCGAATACATGCCGATAGAACATGCCGAGGATGTTGTTACGGAGAATACGCCATGCGGAGTCAGTTCTGCCGATTTGGATAATGACTTCGTTTATCTGTTGTTTTCCGGTCGTACCTTGAAAGAATATCCGGAAGAGACCTTTCTCGCTTCGCATATTTTCATTTTGACGACAAAAGGTGAAAAGGTGAAATGTCTGGAAACTGATCGGTTGAATGTTTTTATGTGTGTAGAACGGAAACAGAACCGTATTTATGCCATTTCCCGTAATCCTGATACAGGGGAGTATGAAGTAGGGTATTATCCATTCGCAATATAAAAAAGGTAGAAAATGAGAAAATATATATTGTCGCTTATCATTTTGGGATGTTTTTGCTCTTGCTCTCATCGGTCTTCTTTTAATGAGAAAATCTGTTCCATGTATATTGGGAAAGAATTGGTTTATTTTCCTGATTCTGATTTGGTGAATCGTCAATTGGCAAATCAGAGTAGGTATAAGTTGCTTCATACAATGGATATAACCTGTACTTCTTGCATATACGAAATATTGGATAATGAATCTTTTATTCACGCATTGACAGACCGTCATATATCTTTTGAAATAGTAGGTTACAGTTCTTATAAAGATTCCATATTTAATACGGTGTTGCTTCAATATCCTTTCTATTTTGATTTTTATAGGAAATTCAGGACAAGGAACAAAATACTTGATGATAATGTGGTTCGGACTTTTCTCTTAGATGGGAAAAAGGTTTTGTTTGCCGGTGACATGAAAGACAATATGTTTAAAGAGCAAATTATTCAATATGTGAAAACAGAAAATATTCATTAGTAGCTATTACCATTATGGCGAATTTAAAAAGAAAAACAGAAGACAAGCAAATCGGGGATTTGCGGCTTCACAAAGAAGAAATCAAACAGAATATTAATCATTAAAAAACGAATAAAAGATGAAAAAACTTATTTTTTTAATTACGTTTATCGCAGTGGTAGCCATAACGGCAGGTTACAATATGTATATTGCGTTAGATAAGAAGGTTTATATGACAGAGTTTATATTGACTAACGTAGAAGCATTGGCACAACCGGAAAATGGAGGTAGCGGCAACTATTCATGTACAGCAACTGTGGACTGCGGGCTTCCTTTAGGCGGTTCAGTGTCTTGCAGTGGTCAAAGATGTAGTCGGGGGATTGATTGGACGAGAGGCGCTTATGTTGAATGTGATGGAAATAAAACATTTTGCTGAATATGAATAGGGCGTTATTTTTGATTTTAATACTTTTGTGTCTTGTTTCTTGTCAAAAGAACAAGCGTCAAAGTGACTTGACATATTGTAAGATTGAGAGTCAAATCGAAACCTATCCGGATTCCAGTTTTTTCTCTGACATAACTTGTATGGTTTATGACAAGGGCAATGTTTATGTATTAGACAAAAAGCGGGGGGACATCGTCGCGTTAAGTGATGACTTGCAACGGATGGAATATGTCACTCATCATGGGGCAGCGCCTTATGAAACGACCTGGCCTTTTACGTTCAATGTGCAGTATGATACAGTGTATGTAGTGGATTTCGGTACCAAGTCTATGAAGAAATTTTATGGTGGATCGTTCTGCGGCGATTTCTTGCTTTCGAATGCGAATGAGAATCGTTTCAGCCTTCGTGATTCGTTGATATACTTGTCGGCAAATACTGATTCAACCAGTTTCTTGCTTATTGATACACGTCATCCTGACCGGCAAGTCCCCAAAGGGGAAGTGGTACAGGAAAAGACAGCATTTAAGACGGTTATATCCAATCGGAAACATATTCTTTATGCCGAAGGAAAAGGAATTTTCTCGGTATCGGATTGTTATCCTTATATAGACCAATATACCTTTGACGGGAGATATGTCCGGAGGTTTGATATTTCATCTATTCCTGTCATAAAGGCAGCTATGGAAATATCCGAGAAACAGGCTAACCGCGAGAAATCAGTTTACATCTATATTCGTGACGCTTATCTTGCCGATGGTCATTTGTATCTGTTATGTTCATCGCGTACAGACCAAAACGAGTACAAGGTAAATACAATCTTGGATTTGTCTGTAGACGAAGATATGAAGTTGGTTTCTACTTATATGCTTCCGCATGATATTTATTCTTCTTTTTGTGTTTCAGATACTTATCTGTTTGCGGCACAAGAAGTGGACGAAACAACCATTGAAAAATTTAAATTGCGTGATGATGCTGAAAGATAAGGTTTTTATCGTATTGCTATTGCTGCCTTTTTTGTTCGGATGCAGTAATGAGAAAAATAAGCCACAAAGGGAAGTCAACATACAGAAGGATGAATATGATTTGATAGGAAGGAGAATTACGTCTATTGATTCCATTGTATCCGATAGAAAGTATGGGGTCGTTTTTGTGTTTAATTATTACGATTGCGGTAATTGTGTCGATTTAGGTTTTTCTGTGACGAAAGAAATAGATTCTCTTTATCATGAAAGGAAAGTTGCAGTTATTTCAACGGTGGGCAGTTCTTCTTTTTACCAAAAGCGTAATGCTTATTATGAATATGTATATGCAGATTCAAAGGATTTGATTCGAAAAGAATTGAAATATATTCCGACTCCTATCATGATTTTGATGGATTCTTTGAATACGATAAGAAATTATATATTGCCTGGCACTTCGGATAAGAAGGAAATCATTTCTTTTATTGAGTCAGTTGAGAATTAGAAATATTGAATATTCGTATTTCACCTAATAACTGTAAGGGGGTGCGGATATTCATAATTAGGATATGAGAACGGGAATAAGCTTGTAACGTGTTTGGTTGGGCTGTTAAAGTTTACGTAAATCAATAGAGCGAATGAAACGGATACGGATAATCAGGAAAAAGGTGTTCTGCTTGGCGTATAAGGTATGTGCAGTGGCGGTATGCCTGTATGCGGCATGGATTGTGTTGCGCATCGCAGGTCAGGTGTTCCTGTTTGCCTCGTTTTCCATCCCTTCCGATTCGATGGTGCCTGTGTTGCGTCCGGGCGACTATGTGCTGGTGGACAAACCGCTGAAAGGGGCACGGATATTCGATGTATGGGATGCGGCTGAACACCGTCCGTTTGAGATACGGAGATTGCCCGGCTTGGAAGAGTTCCGCCGTGGGGAAGTGCTGGTATTCAATTTCCCTTACCCCGAACGTTGGGACAGCATCGGTTTTGACGTGCTGCTTTATTACGTGAAGCGTTGCATCGGCGGGCCTGGCGATACGGTGGAGATAAGGGATGGACGTTACCGTGTGCGCGGAACAGATACTCCGGCAGGGAACGTGGAGGCACAGGAACGGCTTTCACGGCTGTTGTCCAAAAAATCGGGCAGGGAGGAGATGATACGTAACCGTTCCTATTACACGTTTCCTTACGATTCGTTGCTGGGCTGGACGGTAAAGGATTTCGGCCCGTTGTATGTTCCCGCGCGTGGCGATTCGATAAAGATGACCCGGAACCATTACCTGTTTTACAGGAACCTGATAGAATGGGAGCAGCGGGGAAAGTTGGTGCAAAAGGACGATGGCTTCTATTTGGAGGGTAAACGGATAACGGGTTACCGTTTCCGCCAGAATTATTACTTTATGGGTGGTGACAATTGTTTTAACTCGCAAGATTCGCGTTACTGGGGCTTGTTGCCCGAATGTTACATCGTGGGCAAGGCTACGCGGATATGGAAATCGGTCGATCCGTATACGGGTTCGGTAGACTGGAAGCGGGTATGGAAGCGTATCGAGTGAAAAATAGCCCGTATGTAACATTTGTGTACGGGTGAGAACGGTTTGGGCATATCATTGCATGAATGATGTAACATAGAGAAAAATAAACGGAATATAAATAGAACCTAAACTCAATCTAAACGGAACCTGAAATAAGATTTTATGTTGAATTTATATAAGATATTTGTCCGGTTGTCATGAAATCTTTAGGTTTGTAATCCGGACAGGATGATGGAATTAAAAAGATAAGGAATGGATGGATATATGATTTTGAAAGACAAGGCGGCAGAGATTATTATCTTTGTGGTGGTAGCGATGTCGCTCAGTGTGCTGCTGATGAACGCGGGCGATATGCCGATGGGAACGCAAGAAGAAGCCTGGCAATGGATGTATGGTTGCTGGGCGGTTGTGCTGGCGTTGTATTTTATTTGTATGCTGGTAAAGAAAGGTCGCGAGTTGCTTTATGACTACGTGGGCGACATGGCAGCGTTGGCGCTCATGCTGTATGGGATAGTGGAAGCCGTGTGGGGATTGGCCCAGCTATGGGGCTGGCTTCCTTCCAATCATGCCCGTTTCGCCGTGACCGGTTCGTTTGCTAATCCCGGACCCTATTCGGGCTTTCTTGCCATGGTGTTTCCGTTGGCCTACTCCGAGTATATAAGCCGTACTTACCGGGATATTCACAAGCCGGTAGCCCTTGTCGCGATGATTTCCATCGTGCTTGTGCTGCCTGCAGGGATGAGCCGCACGGCATGGATTGCCGCACTTGTCTCGACAGGGTGTATGTATTACCTTTGGAATGTATGGAAGATAGACGAATATTATCCGCGGTATGAAAAGCCGTTGAAATGGGTGATAGGGATTGTGGCGGTACTTATCCTTGTAGGAGCGGGAGCAGGGCTTTACTACTTGAAAAAAGATTCGGCGGACGGACGTGTGCTGATGTGGAAGGTGGCGGCGACTGCACTGCAGGAACATCCGTTGGAAGGGAACGGATGGAACGGAGTGCCTGCGGTTTACGGGCAGGCGCAAGAAGATTACTTTGCCATGGGAGACTATACGGAGACCGAAGCACGGGTGGCGGACGCGCCCGAATACGTATTCAACGAATACTTGCAGGTGGCATTGGCTTGGGGCATTCCGGTGCTGGTAGGAGCATGCCTGATAATAGGTTGCTGCCTGAACCGTTTGTATGAGAACTTTAACTATGGGTTGTACGGGGCGTTGCTGGCTTTCCTTATCTTTGCGTTCGCGTCTTATCCGCTGCAGTATCCGTCGATGGTGGCGGTGCTGGCATTGCTGGTGCTTTCCGCCATATCGGTCGTGCTGCGATGGCAGGACGGGTGGTATTGGATTGCTGTTCTTTTGATTGGTTCGGGATGTGTGGTCTCTTTTATAAAATATGGTGACAAGAAGTATGTGGCGGAGCTGTACCGTTCGTGGGAGCAATGCCAGGTGTTGTACAATGCCGGATTGTATGAGCGTGCGGCGGAGGCGTATGGTGATTTGTACGAAAAGCCGTACTATACGTATCATAACATGGACTGGAATCCCCGTTTCCTTTTCGAGTATGCCCGCTCGCTGCATAAAACCGGGCAGTGGGACGAGTCGACCGCTGTCTTGCTAGAAGCTTTGAAGGTGAGCGGCGACCCGATGATACTGAACCTGATAGGGAAGAACGAGTCGGCGATGTACCGTTTCGACAGTGCCGAGTGGTATTACCGACGGGCGGCAGACCGGGTGCCGTCGCGCATTTATCCGTATTACCTGATGGTGAAGCTCTTTTCGTATCGCGACAACTACCAGCCCGACAAGTTGCGTGAAGCGGTGCGGGTGGTACTGACGAAAGAACCGAAGGTGCCTTCGACGGCTGTAAGGCAGATGAAGGAAGAGACCCGGAGGATACTGGAAGAAAAACAGATTGAGTTATGAGAGTCGTTTCTGGTGAGGCGATGCGGTATGGTTTGCGCCAGGGTGACGCCAACGGGAAACGCGTGAGGTTATACCTTCCGAAAATGAATATATACTGCATGGGCCGATGAAGTATATATCCGTGGGCAGTTGCAGTATATATTCAACTGCCAATGCAGTATATATTCATTTTTCGGACAAGTGGCCTGGCCGACTCAAAAATGAGAAGATAAGAAGGGGGGAGAAGATGGATTAAACTGTGGAGAGTCCATTCATCTTCCACCCGATGTTAAACCTAAAAATAGAAGGAGAGGTAGCTGTAGACCTTGACAGGGATGAAGGTATTTTTATTTATAATAAGCATACTTTGTTTGGCGGCTTGTTCGAAGTCGCCAAGCAAAGGCATTTGCGTCGCTTTGCCGGCTGATGTGCAGGTGTTTGAAATGGACAGTGTAGATAGCGGTGTTTTGCTGAACGCTACCGGGATGGTTGCCCTTCCGGATTACCTGATTATATCCAATCTTCATAAAGATACGTTGTTTGATGTCTTTGACGTTCACGGTTTGGAATACCGGTATAGCGGTTTGATTTATGGCGGAGGTTCTAATGACATGCTTCCTTTCAGGTGGATACGGCCTCTTGACAGTCATCGTTTTTATGCTATAGGCTTAGGTGTTCCGCTTGTTACTGTGGTAGATGTTGAAGGTGGATTGAAAATAGATGGGCGCAAGCAACTTGAATGGGAAAAAGATGTCTGTCAGAATTTGTATCCTTTGAAGAACGGAAAAGTCTTGATTCAACCTGGTAAAAGACAAGGAGGGTGGAGCCTGTATGATACGACAAGCGGTGATGTGTCTGATATGCCTGATTCTCCTTTTCAAGAGGACGAGCCGGAAGCTGATATGATACAAGCTTTTCAGTATCGGGCAGTAAATGTGGCGGTGAATGCGGATAAAGAACGCATTGCATTTTTTTATAGCAAGTTTCCGTATGTCCGTTTTTTTGATTTTGACGGTAATTTGTTAGTTGAATGTAGTGTAGGGGAAAAAATATCCGATCCGGATAAGTTCTTTCGTAGGGAGGGTATGTATTACTGGGGATGTTCGTATACAGCGGATTTTATTTTCGTAAAATATGCTCCCGATAATGAAGCTTCGGATGTGACTTGTTTTCAGGTGTGGGATTGGGAAGGAAATTTATTGTCGCGGTTTAATGTTGCGGATAAAATAAACTTGTTTACAGTATCTGCCGACGGGAAAAGAATATTTGCGGCAAAGAATGATAATAATCATATTTTTTGGTGTAATATTGCATCGGCCTTAGACCGCAAAACGGGAATGGAGTAAATTAATAGAAGATAAATAAATATGAACGCACGCTACGGATATGTGATGCTGCTGCTTGCCGCGGGAATATGGAGCGGGTGCGGCGAAGAGAAAAAAGATGCCTCCGAAAAGGAGGGAGTGGAAACGGTGCTTCCCTCGCGGGTGGCGGAGGTGAGTGTGATGACCTTGAAAAAACAGGCTTTCGAGCACGAACTGGTGAGCAACGGCAAGGTGGAAGCCAAGCGGTATGCCGCCTTGCAGTTCCGTACTGCGACCGAACCGGTAGCTCGCATTTATGTGAAGAACGGCGACCGGGTAAAGAAGGGGCAGAAGATAGCCGAACTGGACCTGTTTTCCCTGCAAAACAAACTGACACAGGCGGAATATACGTTGGAGCAAGCCCGGCTGGAGATGCAGGATGTGCTGATAGGGCAAGGGTATGCTCCCGACCGGATGGAAACCGTGCCCGAATCGGTGAGGAAATTGGCTGCTACCAAAAGCGGATACGGGCAGAGCGAGGCGGCTTACGAACTGGCGAAGCGCGAACTGGAGCAAGCTACGCTGACGGCACCGTTTGACGGCATCGTAGCCGACCTGGATGGCAAGGAATATAATATACCGGAAAGCGGGAAACCCTTCTGCCGCATTCTCTCGACATCCGATATGGAAGTGGCATTTACGGTGCTGGAGAGCGAGCTGCCGTTGGTAAAAGCGGGCGACAGGGTGGAAGTGATGCCCTATACGGTAGCTTCCGGCAGCTTGCAGGGACGCATTGCAGAAATCAACCCATCGGTAGACGAAAACGGGATGGTAAAGGTAAAAGCACTGGTGAACGGGAAAGGCAGGCTGTTCGACGGGATGAACGTAAGGGTGAGCGTGAAGCGTTCGGTGCCTGGCCAGTTGGTTATCCCGAAAACCGCGGTGGTATTGCGTTCGGGCAAACAGGTGGTGTTTACGTTGAAAGACGGAAAAGCGATATGGAACTACGTGCAGACCGGACTGGAGAATATGACCGAATATACGGTGACGGGTGACGGCATGGAAGAGGGTGCCGTAGTCATTACGACAGGGAATGTGAACCTGGCACATGAGACACCGGTGAAAGTAGTGGAATAACATGCGGAGATTTACTATTTTTCGATTTACGAAGTACGATTTAATTATCAAACCGTAAATGGTTGAATGGTAAATTGTAAATAGAAAAATCGTAAATAAAAAAGATGGTTAAGTTTTTAATACAACGGCCTATAGCCGTATTGATGGCGTTTACCGCTTGTTTTATCATAGGGCTGGTTACTTACTGGTCGCTCCCTGTATCGCTGTTGCCCGATATTGACATTCCGCAGATTACGGTACGGATGGCTTCGGATAATATGTCGGCACGGGAAATGGAGAATACAATGGTGGCTCCTGTGCGGCGTGCCTTGCTGCAGGTGTCGGGGCTGGATGAAATGAGAAGCGAGACACGCGACGGTTCGGGAGTCATTCATCTGACATTCGAGTTCGGAACCAATACTGACCTTGCTTTTATTGAAGTAAACGAGAAAATAGATGCGGCAATGAACAGCTTGCCTAAAGATGCCGAACGTCCTAAAGCCATCAAGGCTAGTGCAACGGATATACCGGTGTTTTACCTGAACATGACGTTGAAAAAGGACAAGCCTTATCAGCATACAGATGAACAAGCATTCCTGAACCTGTCAGAACTGGCAGAAAACGTGGTGAGGAGGCGTATCGAACAATTGCCTCAGATAGCCATGGCGGACATGACCGGGGTGCCTGAAAGGGTGTTGCAGATAGTGCCCGACAGGGAAAAAATGAACAGCTTGGGCATCGGTATAGATGATTTGGAACGAACACTGGAAGCCAACAATGCAGAGCCGGGCAGCATGCTGGTGCGTGACGGATATTACGAGTATAACATCCGTATCGCTTCTTTCCTGCGTACTCCAGAGGATGTAGAGAACATCTATCTGAACAAGGGAGGACGCATCATGCAGCTGAAAGACCTGTGTAAGGTAAGCCTGGTGACACAGCATGAGACAGGACGTTCATTGGCTGGAGGAAAGCGGGCAGTGACATTTGCCATCATCAAGCAATCGGAAGAGAACATGGATAACCTGAAGGCGGAATTGCAGCGGACTACCGAACGGTTTGCCGCATTGTATCCCGATATAGAATTTTCTATTACGCGCAACCAGACAGAACTGTTGGATTATACCATTTCGAACCTGCAACAGAATTTCACGTTGGGTTTCCTGTTTATCTTTATCGTGGCAGTGTTCTTTATCGGCGATGTGCGTTCGCCGTTGATTATCGGCATTACGATGGTGGTATCGGTGGTAATCACATTTTTCTTCTTCTATCTCTGCAAGGTTTCGCTGAACGTCATATCGCTGTCAGGACTGATTATGGCGGTGGGCATGATGATAGACAATGCAATTATCGTGACCGAAAACGTGTCGCAGTACCGTGAACGTGGCTATTCGCTGAAACGGTCGGCGGTAATAGGCACCAGTGAGATGATTACACCGATGCTGAGTTCTTCGCTGACTACGGTAGCAGTATTTGTGCCATTGATATTCATGAGCGGTATAGCCGGTGCCATCTTTACCGACCAGGCGTTTTCCATTACGGCTGGGTTGGGAGTATCTTACTTTACAGGCATCATGCTATTGCCGGTTCTATATGTCTTGTTTTTCCGTTTGGGAATGCGCAGGTACCGGTGGATTAATTTTGATTTTCGGGATAAACTGAAGAATGACTGGCTGGAGCGCGGATACGATGCGGGCATCAACTGGGTATTTTCGCATAAGCGTATCAGTTTGTGTGTGGCTGTGGCTACCCTTCCGCTATGCGTGGTTTTGTTCGGGGTGTTGGATAAAGAGCGGATGCCCGAAATAGACCAGAACGAAATGATAGTGAAAGTGGCATGGAACGAGAATATTCATGTGGAGGAAAATAACCGGAGGGTGGATGAACTGCTGAAACATACTGATGGCATTGCCGTCGAACATACGGCGTATGTAGGTATGCAGGATTATGTGCTGAATACGGATGATGCCTTATCGGCAGGTGAGGCTGAACTTTATTTCAAGACGGAAAAACCTTCGGACATTTTGCCGTTAGAGCAGCATCTGAAAAAATGGTTCGGGGCGCATTATCCGGAAGCCACAGTCACTTATTCGCCTCCAATGACTATCTTTGAAAAACTATTTGTAACGGGAGAAGCCGATGTGGTGGCACAGGTCCGGTCGAAGAATAAGGCTGTGAGTCCACAACCTGCCGAACTGAAAGAACTGGAGAGGCAGATAGCCGAGGAGACCGGAGTATATCCGGAGGTTATTGCTTTCCGCAACCAACTGAATCTGGTAATAGACCGTAACCGCCTGTTGCTTTATCGGGTGGATTACGATGAAGTGGTACGCACGTTGCGGACTGCATTTAAGGAAAACGAAGTATCGGTCTTGCGTTCTTACCAGCAGTATTTGCCTATCAGTGTGGCAGGAAACGAACGTACACTTGAACGGGTGCTGGCGGAAACGCTGGTGGAAAATGTGCCCCAAGAAGGAGAGGAACAGGCTTATGTCCCGTTGAAGGAGCTGCTGTCGGTACAACCGGCTGAAGACTTGAAAAGCATTACAGCAGGGAGCAACGGTGAATATATTCCGCTGCGTTTTTATGATGTGGACAATGCACCTGGACTGATAGCCGGCATACGTGATGTGGTGGCACGGTCGGGGAAATGGGATGTGGACTTTTCGGGCAGTTTCTTTTCGAACCAGCGGATGATGGGGGAACTGATGGTGATACTGTGCATATCGGTCTTGCTGATGTACTTTATCTTGTGTGCCCAGTTCGAAAGTTTCTTGCAACCCCTTATTGTATTGGCGGAAATCCCGATGGATATTGCTTTTGCCTTGCTTTGCCTGTGGCTGTGTGGAGATACGCTGAATCTGATGTCGGCTATCGGTATTGTCATTTCAAGCGGTATTGTGATAAACGACTCTATCTTGAAACTGGATACCATCAACGAACTGAGAAAAACCGGTATGCCACTTACTGAAGCTATCCATACAGGAGGAAGAAAGCGTTTGCGGGCAATTGTCATGACTACGCTGACCACTATCTTTGCCATGGTGCCGCTGCTGTTTACTTCCGATATGGGTTCGGAACTGCAATGTCCGCTTTCCATCGCCATGATAGGGGCGATGACCTTGGGAACCATTATCAGCTTGTTTATTATTCCATTAATATATTGGTTAATCTATAGAAAACATGAAACGCAGAAATATTAGTATATGCCTGGTACTGGCACTGAGCTGTATGCCGCTGTTGGCGCAACACACCGTGAAACTGGATTTGCAGGAAACGATAGAATTGGCGAATGACAGTTCGTTGTCGGCTTTCCGTTATCAGAACATGTATTTGTCCGGTTACTGGGAATACCGTACTTTTAAAGCGAACCGTTTGCCCAGTCTGACCTTGAACCTGACGCCGGCACAATATTACCGTTACATTACCCAACGCTATGACTCGAATGAGGATATGGATGTTTACCGTGAACAGCAGATGTTCAGTGCAACGGGTGGATTGAGCCTGGCACAGAATTTCGACTGGCTGGGAGGTACATTCTATATAGATACCCAACTGGACTTTATGCGTAATTTTGGTGATACGAAATCGACTCAGTTCTCTACTGTTCCTTTTCGTATCGGGTATCAGCAGGAATTATTGGGATATAATGCTTTCCGGTGGGACCGCAAGATAGAACCGTTGAAATTTGAAAAGGTGAAAAAGCAGTTCATCTATCATACAGAAGAGGTGGCGGAAGAAGCGGTCAATTATTTCTTCAGTCTGGCGATGGCACAGGCTGACTATAAGCTGGCAGAGGATAATCTGGTTACGGCAGATACATTGTGTGACATCGGAATGCAGCGCCAGAAGATTGCTTCTATTTCGCAGGCAGACCTGCTGACATTGAAACTGGATAAAGTGAATGCGCAGAATACATTGACCAATGCACGGATTGCACTGAAAAGGGCGATGTCGGCATTGGCTACTTTCTTGAATATGGATAAGAATACAACCATCGAATTGGACTTGCCGGGACGTCCGCGCCACCTGGAAGTGTTGGCGGATGAGGCTTTGCAGAAAGCCAAAGAGAATAATCCGACTTATCTGGAGCAGCGGCAGAATGTACTGGAAGCGGAGCGTGATGTAGACCGTACGAAAAAAGAATCGCGCTTTAGTGCCAGTTTCAATGCCAGTGTCGGGTTCAACCAGGTGTCGGATAATATCCGTTCTGCTTATAAGAATCTGTTGCAGCAAGACCTGGTGTCAATCAGTGTCTCTATCCCTTTGATAGACTGGGGGGTGAGGAAAGGTAAATATAACATGGCAAAGAACAATCTGAACGTTGTAAAGATTGCAGCAAGGCAGGAAGAAATCAGTCTGGAAGAAGATGTGGTGATGACCGTGAGCGACTTTAACGTGCAGCAAGACCTGATAGAAGGTGCAGAGGAGGCTTTGGACCTGGCAGAACTGGCATACGAGCAGACCCGGCAGCGTTTTATTATCGGGAAGAGTGATGTAAACAGTCTGACCCTTGCCTTGAACAGGCAGCAGGAAGCGCAGAAGAATTATATTCAGGCTTTGCAGAATTATTGGCTGAGCTATTATAAAATAAGGAAGCTGACTTTGCATGATTTTGAAACTGGCTTTTCTTTGTCTGACCGTTTTGATTTTAAAAATAGAATCCGTCAATGAAACAGAAATCTCGTAAAACGGCTTCTTCCTTTACTCTGATAGTCAGTTTTATCTGTCTGGCTATTGTGGGACTTTCGCTGGTGCCTTTGCTACCGGTGAAACTTTCGCCTTCGCATGAACTTCCGGCACTGACGGTTTCATTCTCTATGCCAGGCAATTCGGCAAGAGTAATCGAAGCAGAAGTTACCAGCCGGCTGGAGGGAGCCTTGTCGCGGATAGAAGGTGTACGGAAAATCCGTTCCACTTCCGATAATGGATATGGCAGCCTGCGCATTGAGATAGACAAGCATAGCGAAGTGGATATCGTACGCTTTGAAGTCTCTACCGTGATCCGTCAGGTCTGGTCGCAATTGCCAGAAGGAGTGAGTTATCCTTTGATTTCTACTCAACGTTCGGACGACCGCTCGACAAGGCCTTTCATGACTTATACACTCAATGCACCGGCTACCCCGATTCTGATTCAGAATTATGGGGAAAATTATATCAAACCGTTGCTTTCTGCCATTAAAGGTATTTATAAGATAGAGTTGAGCGGTGCTACCCCCATGGAGTGGAGGCTGACATACGATAACAGCCAGTTGGGCTATCTTGGTCTGTCTGTAGGAGATCTAGGACAGGCTATCCAGGAATATTATGACAATGAATTCTTGGGCATCTGCCAGGTAGATGTGGGGGATGAATGGATTAGGGTGGTACGCACTTCGTCTGAAGGACAGGAAGGCTTCCGGCCTGCCGATATCAGTTTACGTACGTCAGAAGGAAAATTGATTTCGCTGGACAAACTGGTGAAAGTGACACATACAGAGGAAGAACCTACCGGCTATTTCCGTATCAACGGGCTTAATTCTATTTATCTTTCCATTACGGCAGAGGAAACGGCAAATCAGCTTCGGGTGGCAGCCCAGGTAAGGGATGCCATGAGGCAGATACAGCAGAATATGCCTCCGGGGTACGAGGTGCATGTCAGTTACGATGCTACGGAATACATTAGCAAGGAACTGAATACAAATTACTTCCGTACAACAATAACTGTGCTTATCCTGTTGTTGTTTGTGGCAGTCATTACCCTGAATCTGCGTTATCTGTTTTTGATAGTAGCCAGTCTGGCTGTCAATATGGCTATTGCTTTTATCTTTTACTACATCTGCGGAGTAGATATTCAGCTTTATTCGCTTGCCGGCATCACCATTTCGCTGAACCTGTTGATAGATAATACCATTGTGATGACCGACCATATCCTGCACCGTCGGAACCTGAAAGCGTTTATGTCTATCCTGGCAGCGACGTTGACTACTATCGGAGCATTGGTCATTATCTTTTTCATGGACGAGAAGATACGCTTGAACCTGCAAGATTTTGCAGCTGTAGTTATTATCAATCTGGCTGTATCATTGTTTGTGGCACTGTTCTTTGTCCCGGCATTGATAGAACGCATCCGCTTGCGCAGGACTTCGGTCTTTAGGCGTTCGTCGCGTATCAAGCGGGGGGTGGTTTATTTTACACGTGGTTATAAATGGATGGTAAAGGCATTGTGCAGGCGTAAGGCTATTGCATATGCCGTACTGGTATGGGCGTTCGGACTTCCGGTATTTCTGCTTCCCGAAAAGATAGAGCATGCAGAACAGAAAGGTGGATGGGCCACTTTATATAATAAGGTGTTTGACCGTCCTGTTTATAGGGAAGAAATAAAACCGGTGATCGACAAATGGCTGGGAGGTACGTTGCGGCTGTTTGTGGAAAAGGTGTACAACGGAAATTATTTCGGAAACCGCGATGAAGAAGTGGTGCTTTCGGTAACAGCCACACTTCCTAATGGCAGTACGCTGGAACAGATGAATGTGCTGATAAAGCAAATGGAAACTTATCTGAGTGAATTTCGGGAAATCAGGCAGTTTCAAACTTCTGTCTATGATGCCCGTCATGCCGGTATCGAGATATTTTTCAAAAAAGAATATGAGCACAGTGGCTTTCCGTACGTGTTGAAGTCGAACATTATCAGTAAGGCTCTTACGTTGGGAGGCGGAAGCTGGAATGTGTATGGATTGCAAGACCAAGGCTTTTCGAATGATGTACGTGAGACGGCAGGAAGTTTTCAGGTGGAGATGTACGGGTATAATTATGACGAACTTTCTTATTGGGCGGAAGAGATGAAGCGTTTGTTGCTGTCTCACAGGCGTATCAAGGAAGTGCAGGTCAATGCTGAATTCTCGTATTGGAAGGATGACTATGACGAGTATGTCTTGCAGTTCGACAAGGAAAAGATGACAAAGGAAAACCTTACGGCAAGCACTCTTTTTGCTATTTTGCAGCCGATATTCATGTCGGGTCAGCGTGTGGGGAATATTGTGTACGATAATCAGAGCGAACGGCTTTCGTTGTCTTCGGTACAGAGCGGTGAATATGATGTATGGGGGCTGATGGAAGTACCTTTTATATTCGGAGGCAGACAGTATAAATTATCCGATTTTGCCAAGGTGAGCAAAGAGCAAGTGTCGAAGAAGATTGTGAAAGAGAACCAGCAGTACGTATTGTGTCTGCAATTCGAATACATCGGTGCACACCAGCAAGGGCAGAAAATCTTGGCAAAGGATGTTGAGGTCATGAAGGCTGCTCTCCCGATGGGGTATAGTATCGAGAACAAGAGCAATATATGGTATTGGCATAACGATGACCATGGTCAGTACGGGCTGTTGCTTATTGTGATTGGCATTATTTTCTTTATTTCGGCTATCCTGTTCGATTCGTTGAAGCAGCCACTTGCCATTATCGGTGTGATTCCTATTTCATATATCGGAGTGTTTCTGACTTTTTATCTGTTCGAACTCACGTTCGACCAAGGTGGTTTCGCTGCTTTTGTTCTTCTGTGTGGTATTACGGTCAATGCCAGCATTTATATTCTGAACGAGTATAATGCTATCCGGAGGCGTTACCCTTATCTGGGAAAGGTTGAGGCATACACCAAGGCATGGAATGTGAAGGTTGTTCCGATATTTCTGACGGTGACTTCGACCGTACTGGGTTTTATTCCTTTTATGATAGGTGAGAAGGAAAGTTTCTGGTTTTCTTTGGCGGCGGGTACAATAGGTGGATTGATAATGTCTGTTGCAGGCATTTTCTTTTATTTGCCTCTCTTTTTGTTGAAGAAGCGGGAGTGTTAAGACCCTGATAGAATATTGGAAACCGTTTTTCAGGAAACCGTATGTACGTAGCTTTGTGCATCTATGTCCGTAGGCCGGTGTATTTATCTTCGTAAGGCAACGGACATAGATGCATTCCAGTCAGTAAATACTTGCAGGATTTGGGGTGCCGGAAAGGGTGTCTTGGTTATCAAACGTTCCGTTTATTTGGGATTCGCTTTCGGGGTTCAGTTCGATGGCTTTTTTCAAGTCTTCGATGGAGCCATTCTTGTCTCCTTCCAGTAACCGGACACGTCCGCGTTCCTGGTAGAATGTAGCGTTCTGGGGCATCAGTTCCAAGGCTTCGGTATACAGTTCGATGGCTTTGCCGTATGCTTTCTGCCCACAGAGCAGTTCTCCTTTCAGCAGGTAAGCTTTTTCGTTGAAAGGATTGGTTTCCATGACCAGCTCCAGACACCGATATGCTTCGTCGGTTTCTCCTAATGTGGCTTTGACGGTACTTTTCAGCAGCAAGGCATCTTCTTCTTCCGGATTTGCATTTAGGATATAATCGAGGTCTTCCAGTGTTTCTTTCGCCTGTTTCATGCTCCAAAGCACTTCGGCACGGAGCAAGTAGGCAGAAAGAAAGCTTTCGTCTTGTGTGATGGCTTTGGTAGCCATTACGATAGCTTGCAAATCGTTGTGAAGTCCGTGGGCTGCCCTGGCTGCCAAATAGTAGGCATGGGCATTGCTTTCGTCCAGCTTGATGGCTTTTTGGCAGGCTTTGTCCATACCGTCATAGTCTTCTTGTGCAAAGCATACGTTGGCAAGGAACAGATATCCCTGTATGTTGTCCGGTTCCAGTCCGGTCAGTTTGTCCAAAGTTGTCCGGGCATCATCGGTACGCTGGAGTTTTACATACGTGTCGGCAAGGTACTGGAGTGTTTCAGCATCGTCACGCAGGGCAGACGCCTGTTCCAGGCATTTGGCGGCGTAAGCCAGTTGGTTCATGTTGTGTGCCCGTATGCCATCGTATTTTAAAATCTCGAAATTCTTTTGTGTCTGTTTTTCCTGTTGGTTTTCTTCGGGCTTTCCGTTGCCGAAGATTGCTGATAATAAACCCATGTTTTTCGTATTTTATGATTGAATGTTGGGCACAAAGATAGAGAAAATCAGGTATATGCTTGCATTTGCTGAAAAGAAATTTGTAAGTTTGTGGCGTAATTAGAAAAAAAGGAACGTAACATGAAAAAGATGCTTTTGTTTGTTTGTGCGGTGTTGGCTTGTTTCAGCCTGCATGCACAATATTTTTGTACGGTAGAGGGAACGGAACTTCATTATGTCAATTACGATGAAGCGGGACAAAGTGTTTCGAATGAGACTGCTACCGTGTCGTTTGTCGGGAGAAACGATGGTAAGGTAACTGCCTGTTATATCAATAAGATTGTAACCAACAAGTTGAAGAACAATACCAGCTATACGCGTTTCGACTGGAGTTATGATGGCAACCAGACTGTGTGTGCCGAAGATCTGGTGTATGGACCTTATATTGATTCGGATTCGGATCCGGATAAGTATGATACGGCGGCACGTACTGCCATGCGTGAAGAATTGAAGTATAAAGGCGACAACTCGTTTGTGCTGAAGGAACATGCCGAGGGAGGAGAAAGTATGCCCGACCGCTCGTATGCACTTATTGTGAAGATGCTGAAAAATGAAATTACGATTTCGGGAGCTGCTTATATGGGAGAGGAGCAAATCAGTACTACGGCTGGGAAATTCGACTGTATAAAGATTACTTACTTGAAACGTACCAAAGTGGTGTTGAAAAGCACCACGCACCGGGTGACTGAATGGTATGCCGAGGGAATAGGTCTGGTAAAATCGGAATCATACGATATGAAAGGAAAACCTGCCGGCAAGACGCTGCTGGTGAAAATCGTGAAATAACGAAGTATCCTATGCTTATATAAGACCTGATAGTTGATAACTTTCTAGAAACTGTTTTGAATTTATCGCCCAAAGCACACACGAAAACGAATACATCGGGAAGAGAAAGACATTCAAAGCAGTTTCTTGTCACTATCTTGTCATAAACTGCCTTTTATCTCACTTTTTTGTTTTATCTTTGTCCCCATAATAATTTATTACAGATTAGATTATGAGCATATTTTCGAAGCTATTAGGTAAAAAACAAGTTGAAGAAGAAGGTGCACGGGTAGGAGGTGTAGAAGACTTCATGACTTTGATACGTGTATACTACCAAGCCGTTATGGCTGCGCAGCTGGGCATCAGCAATATCAATTTCCTGCCTGATATGGCAGTATTCAAGCGTACATTGAAAATCCCTACCCAGAACAACAAGCTGGGAGTGGCAGAACGTACCAGATGCAAAAAGATGCTGATGGATATTTACGGCATTAATGAGTTCTTTTTTAAGGAAATAGATACATCTGTCAAAAAGCACTGCAAGAGTGTGAATGATATCAAGAACTACCTGTTTATGTTTCAGGGATTCAGTCAAGACTTGATGATGGTAGTGGGGAATCTGATGCAATGGAAATTCCGTATGCCTGGCATGTTCAAGAAATTATTGCGTTCGATGACCGAAAAGACCATTCACGATATCCTGACGAAAACCAACTGGAAAGATGATAGTGTGAGAAAGACTTGTGTAAACATCCGCCAATACCAGCATGCACTGGGATATAGCGAAAGCTGGATGAACGAATATGTTTACAACATCGTTGTACTGGCAAAAAAAGAACCTAAACCCAAAGAAAACTAAGATGGACAGCCTCATCGAAAATCATCCGTTGGAACCGTTTCTTCCTGCAGAAGCTACTTTGCTGATGCTGGGAAGCTTTCCTCCGCAGAAGAAGCGCTGGAGCATGGATTTCTTCTATCCGAACTGGAACAATGACATGTGGCGGATTTTCGGACTGATTTTCTTCGGTGATAAAGAACATTTTGTACTTTCCGGTAAAAAGGCTTTCGATAAAGAACGTCTCATACACTTCTTGAAAGAAAAAGGCGTTGCGCTTTATGATACGGCTTGCACAGTGAAACGTTTGAAAAGCAATGCTTCAGACAAATACCTGGAAATCGTGGAGCCTACGGACATCGGCTTGCTTCTGAAACAACTTCCGGCATGCAAATCTATTGTAACGACCGGGCAAAAAGCTACAGATACCTTATGTGCACAATTGCATATTGAAGAACCTCCGGTAGGTGGAAAAAGCAAATTCGAATATGCTGACCGCCAACTTTGGCTTTACCGGATGCCTTCTTCCAGCAGGGCTTATCCGCTCAAGTTGGAGAAAAAGGCAGAAATATATCGGTCTATGCTGTGTGAAGCGGGCATTTTTATGCCATGAAGCAAAAAAAATGCCAAAGCATTTGGCAATATCAAAAAATGTCGTACCTTTGCATCCGCAAACACGGGAATAGCTCAGTTGGTAGAGCATCGGTCTCCAAAACCGAGTGTCGGGAGTTCGAGTCTCTCTTCCCGTGCAGGAAGTAAGAAGCCACAACTGATGACGTTGTGGCTTTTGTTTTTTATAGACTTGACTTGTAAGAAGCTGTTTTGAATTTATCGCCCAAGGCACACACGGGAACAAATACATCAAGATGAGAAAAACTTTTTGTAGAAATTCAAAACAGTTTGTTAATATGATGTCCGATTGGGGAGGACTGGGAAGGTTGTTTATACTTTGGACGGTATGCAATTGTGCATTTTAATGGAATACATACTTCCGGTGTCGCTTCTGTTGACAGGGTGTCACGCTGGATTGTAAATCCGTTTCTTCAATTATGCCGGATTATACATCCGGCATGACAAGTAAGCTTTGGTCTTTTCGCAATATAGCTGCATCGCTTGTAAGATTATTAATCTTACAGCGTGAAGATTAATAATCTTTCGGCATGAAGATTAATAATCTTACAAGCAAGATAGCTATGTGGCTTGGATTGTCGGACTAAGCTGATGAGGCTGTCTCAAAATGGTAATTGAGTATCAGAAAGTAATGTCATCCTGAGTGCCTGTTTCTATTTTGAGACAGCCTCTTCTGATTCGTGTAATTTATTTTTTCGATTTTTTCTCCCTCTCTGGTCTTAACAAATGGCGGTGGAATTTCATTTCCGCCCGCTGGATATCGTATATCTTTTTAGATGAGAGGAATTTCTTATATTTCCGTACGTATTCCAAGTCCAGCTGGTCAATGGTGATTCGGGTTTGTATTACGTCTTCTACGATACGGTTGTATTCTTCTTCGCTTACGTTGGGTTGTTTTCCTTTTCTTATTTCTTGCCAGGCTTCACGGTTATACTTGCTTTTTTTATCTTGCAGTTCGAAGTAGAGTGGAAAAAACTCTTTGGCTTCTTGTGGAGTGAGTCGGGCGTTTTCGGTAATAAACGCTTCTTGCCGTGCACGGAATTCTTCTTTGCTCAATTTGTTTTTCTGCGCATGCATGTATGTGCAGAAGCAGGTAAGAAGAATCATAATCGAAAATAGTTTCTTCATTGAATTGGTCTTTTAGTTATAGATACCGGCATCGGCATCCGTTAAATATTGGTATAGTTCATAATCATCCATCATCGTTTGGTCTACGATTGATTCGATGTATTCATCCGGCATATCGGTAAGGTTGTCTGAGTCATCTGCCGATTGGGTAGTGCCTACAAAGGCACGGACAGTGAACATCAGGCCTACGAACATGGCCGCCATGTAAATCCATGGTTTCACACGGTCCCATAACTTGATTTCAGGAAGTGCTTTGACTTCTTTTTCGGGAAGTCGTTCCATCAGGTTTTCGGTAAAATGCTCGAAATATCCTTCCGGTACGGTGAATGGATTTTGTTTCCCGTATTTCTTTTGTAGTTCAAGGTCGTTTTTTTTCATCGTATCATCCCTCCTTCCTTTGTTTATTAGATTGATAATCCGGTACAAGGTTTAATCGTTTTGGTTTAAAAATTCTTCTATTTTTTTCACGGCATGGTGGTAAGAGGCTTTCAGGGCACCTACGCTGGTTCCTAGAATCTCCGACATATCTTCGTATTTCATTTCCTCGAAGTATTTCAGGTTGAACACGATACGTTGCTTTTCCGGTAAGGTTTGTATGGCTTTTTCGAAAAGTAGCTGGGTATGGTCACCATCGAAATAGGGGTCGCTTTCCAACTTGGCAAGCGCTGTTGTTTCGGCTTCATCCAATGAGAGTTGGTTTATGGCACGTTGTTTGTTCAGGAAATTCAGTGATTCATTGATGGCAATGCGGTAAAGCCATGTAGACAGGCGTGCTTCTCCCCGGAAATATTCCAAATTGCTCCATGCCTTGATGAATGTGTTTTGCAAGAGGTCGTTTGTATCATCGTGGGAGAGTACCATACGTCGTATTTGCCAGTACAATGGTTCGCTGTAGTGCCTGACCACTTTCCCGAAAGCTTCCCGTTGCAGCTTTGGGTCTTGTAGCTGGGCAATTATCTCTTCCTCGTTATAGTTATTCATAATGGTGTCTTTGTATATGTTTTTAGATAAAATGAAGTGCCAACGTTTAAATGGGATAAGTTTTTTTAACTTGCCTATAAGTTGATTTGCAGGTTTTCTTGTGCCAATAAGGTTGCAGGGAAAACTTCCTGTGCTTCTTTTAAAAGTTGCTTTTCATCGTCGTACCGTGCCGAAAAATGACCGATGACCAAACGTTTCACTTCTGCATCATGGGCTATTTGGGCAGCCTGACGGGCGGTGGAGTGTTGGGTTTGGCGGGCACGCGTTTCATCGGCATTGACAAATGTGGCTTCATGGAACAGCAGGTCGGCACCGTGTATTTGAGGGATGATACGGGGATAATAGGCGGTATCCGAGCAATAGGCGTATGTGCGTGGCGGGTCGGAAGGTGTGGTAAGCCATTTGTTGGGGATGGTTTCACCGCTGTCCGTGATAAAATCTTCGCCTTCTTTGATGCGGTTTATCATCCATAAGGGTATGCGGTAGAAGTCAATCATGTCTCGCCGGATATGGTTTAGGGTAGGTTTTTCGCGGAACAGGAATCCGCATGTAGGCATACGGTGGCATAAAGGAATGGTTTCTACAGATATGGAACGGTCGTCATAAATAACAGCTTGTTCTTTCGGGTTAAAAGGATGGAATATGACCTTGTAGCTCATTCCTTTGCAAAAGAATGCGATTTGTGCTTGAAGTAAGGATATCAGGTCGGGATGACTGTAAATGTGCAGGTCGGCAGTACGTTCCAGCATGCCGAATGTAGAAATCAGTCCAATCAGCCCGAAGCAATGGTCGCCATGCAGATGGGAAATGAAAATATGATTCAACCGGCTGAACTTCAGTCGTGAACGGCGCAATTGTACTTGCGTGCCTTCTCCACAGTCTATCATAAAAAGTTTTTCCCGGATATTGACAATTTGTGAGGTGGCTTGGTGACGCATCGTGGGTAGTGCTGACCCGCATCCTAGAATATGTAATTCGAATTTTTCCATACATATTGTTTGTTCACCACAGAAAGACAGGCAAGTGGTATTGGAAAAACCGGAATGTCTTTGTGTCTTTCTGTGGCGGTAACATCAATCTTTGTTTATTTGTATTTTTGCAATAGCCCGTCTGCCACTTCATCTCCCAAGTCTTTGGCTTTTTGTAAGTTGGCCAGGCCTTTATCTTTCTCTTTATTCTGGATTTGTGCATATCCCAGCATACGATAGGCAGGAGCATTTTCGGGATCCATCTTGATGGCACGCGTCAGGGCTTGTATAGCTTCTGCAGCTTGGTTGACTCGAATGTGTATGCCTCCTTTTTCTACCCAATAGGTTACGTTGTTAGGATCAAGTTCAACAGCTTTGTTGATGTCGTTGATAGCTTGCTGATACATACGGCAGTTTAATTCTGCTTGTGAACGGATGAGATGGAATTCGGCAGAAGTTTGTCCCAGCATGGCATCGTAGAAGTCATTATAGTCGGTTACGGCACCCCGATAGTCTTCCATGTCCGATTTGATACGGGCGCGTTCGTACAGGTAGGGGGCTGCATCTTTTCCGTAGGGTTTGGGATAAAAAGCAATGGCGCTGTCCATCAGGGCTATGACTTCTTTCTTGTCGGTTCCTTCTATCAGTTCCTTGGCTTTTGCTGCAGAATAGAAAGTTGCGGCTGAAGCCAGTTTGCTCTTGTTCACCTTGTCGTAAGCAGTATAGGCTTCTGTAAATTTTTGCATGGCAAAATAGATGTCTCCTTGCAGTTGATAATAGATAGGTTCTTGGGTGATGGCTAACGCTTCGTTTATTTCATTGAGGGCATAATCGAATGTCCAGGAAGCATAGGGCTTCTTGTCGCCTATATTCAACTGGTACGAATAGATGAGTTTGGCTATGTTGTAATGTGCTTCGTCTTTTTTCTCGGCCACATCAAGCATTTTTTTCAAGTCTTCAACAGCCAGGGCATAATGAGTATCATCGCCGATATTGATGTAATAAGTAGCACGGCGCAGGTAGCCTTCCATATTATTGGGATATTGGCTGATAAAGTCGTTCAGCAAATCGAAGTATTGGTTGGGGGCATATACGCCGGATGCCATATACAGATAGACCAAAGCCTGCGATTCGTCTTCGGGAAGTCCTTTTTTTATCCCGATGGAGTTGAGGGCAAGGTCATTGACAGAGAGAGCGTTGATAGTTAAGTCGGTCAGATAGCGGATGCCAATGGCAAAACTTTCTTTGCTTTCAGAGTCGTTGTTTTTTTGTATCATGCCTACTACTTGTCCTGCTGCATTCATAATGGGGCAGCTTACGGTTTTTTCTGTAGTCTGCATGGTAAGGGTGTAGTAGTATTGTTGTTCGCCAATGGTATCTACTTTGGCTATAGTGCCTGTTTGTCCTTTTGATGATTTTTGGGTAGAATAGGGAACCAGATACACGGTTTCGCCAGTCGATGAAGGCAATGTGGCTGGTTGCAAAGCCTCGGCTTTCTTGTCAAAATCGGTTTTGAATTTCACTACATCATACATATCGTTTGCACCCATCATGTATTTCACGGGCAGCTCTTTACCGTTTGCGGTGATGATTATGGCACGTTCGGCGCCTTTGAAGAGACTATAATCGGAAACTCCTGTACCTTGTTCATCGATATAAAATCCGTTTCCGGTGCTCAAAATTTGGCCGTCTTTGGTATAAGTCACGATGGAGAAAACGGCTTTTCTGGCATTTTCTGCCCATTTAGGCAATTCTTGTGCCAACAGGACAGAGAATGGCATAACGAATACAAATAAAATAGCTATAGTTTTTTTCATGTGTGTAAACGGTATATAAAGGTTATTGTTTTTCATTTTCGGCAAATCCGCGCTGCTCTATGGCTTTGTAGATAAGGATGCCTGCAGCTACCGATACATTTAGCGATTCAATGTTTCCGAAGAGTGGAATTTTTACCCATTCGTCACACAAGGCCAGGTTTTCGTAAGAGACTCCTTTATCTTCGGCTCCCATAATAATGCAGGTAGGTGAATGGAAGTCGGCTTTGGTATAATCATAATCTCCTTTTTCGGTAGCTGCTATAATCTTGAATCCACTGTCTTTCAGAAAACGGATGGTTTGTGTCAGGTTGTTTTCGCGGCATACTGGAAGGGTGAGCAGGGCACCAGCCGAAGTCTTTACGGCATCAGCATTTACGCTGACACTGTTTTTGGCGGGTATGATGATAGCGTCTATGCCTGCACACTCGCAAGTACGGGCAATGGCGCCGAAGTTACGCACATCGGTTACGCCATCCAACATGATGAACAATGGTGTTTTTCCTTGTTCGAAAAGATACGGTACAAGGTCTTCTGTGCGCTGGTATGCAACAGGCGAGATGAATGCTACCACTCCCTGATGATTTTTCCGGGTAATGCGGTTGATGCGTTCCACAGGTACGCGTTGTACTGGAATATCTGTTTGCTTCAGTATGGCAAACAATTCTTTTGCCACTTCACCTTGCATGTCTTTTTTTATCAATACCTTATCAATCTCTTTTCCGGCTTGTATGGCTTCGATGACCGCCCGTACGCCGAATATCATTTCATTTTTTTCTATCATAAAATCAATGTTTTATTAGTTATTGGTTTTCCAGTAAGGCACGTGCATTGTTTAATGCGGCTTCTGTCAGTACACTTCCACTCAGCATGTGTGCGATTTCTTTGACCCGTTCTTCCGGTGTAAGCCGGTGTATGTAACTGTTGGTGCCTGTTTCTGTATCTTTTTTATATACTTTATAGTGTGTTGTGCCTCGTGCCGCAATTTGAGGTAGGTGAGTAATGCTGATTACCTGCCGGTTCTGGCGTCCCATATCGCGCATGATAAGTGCCATTTTTTCAGCTATCGAGCCTGATACGCCTGTATCTATTTCGTCGAAAATGATAGTAGGCAGCTTTACAGCTCCGGCTATCATTGCTTTGAGCGAAAGCATGACACGGGCTATTTCTCCTCCCGAAGCTACCGAAGCAACGTTTTGCAATGCCCCGTTTTTGTTGGCAGAGAAGAGGAACGTTACGTTGTCCAGTCCATTAAGGTCGGGCTCTTTACGCGAAGTCAGCTCTACGGCAAAACGTACGTTGGGCATACCCAGTGGTATTAAGAGTTTTTTCATCTGTTCTTCGATATGATGTGCCGACTTTGTACGGAGATTGGTCAGCTGGCGGGCTTGTTCCAATACCTTATTATATAAGGCCTCTTTCTGTTGGTTGAGTTCAGCTATTCGTTCGTCGAACGATGAAATGTCATTCAGTTGATGGCGGTAATTTTCTGCAAGTTCCAACAAGGCTTCGATAGTCGTTACCCGATGTTTTTGCTGAAGATTGTATATCAGGTTCAGCCGTTCGTTTACATAATCCAGCCGTTCGGGGTTGAATTCTGTTTCTTCTTCTGCTACCGAGAGATCGTGTGCGATGTCTTTCAGTTCGATGTAGCAGCTTCTCAGACGTTCTACCCATTCGGATGCCGAAGGATATACATTGGAAATGTTTTGTAATGCCTGTTGGCAGTCTTTGGTCTGTGAGAGGATACCATTTGCTTCGGTACCGTCTATCAGCTGTTGGGCTTTGTAAAGGTTTGCTTTGATTTCTTCGGTGTGGCTTAAGGTTTCGGCCTCCTGCTCCAGTTCTGTTTGTTCGCCAGAATGGAGGCTGGCTTCTTCCAGTTGTTCCAGCTGGAAACGCAGATAGTCTTCGTCTTGCCTGCTTTTTTCTGCTTGTATAATCAGTTCCTCCAGTGTGTTGCTTATATCTTTATAGTGTCGGTAGACCTGTTTGTATGCTTCCAGTTGTTTTTCATCTTGTGCCAGAATATCCAGGATATTCAGTTGGAATCCTTCTTTATTGAGCAGCAGGTTCTGGTGTTGGCTATGGACGTCTATCAGTTTTTCACCCAAAGCTTTCATCTGGTTCAGTGAGGCTGGAGAGTCGTTGATGAATGCCCGGCTTTTTCCGCTGGCATATACTTCACGTCTGAGGATACATTCTTCAGGGTCATATTCCAAGTCGAGTTCTTGAAAAAATGCTTCCAGTCCGTATGAAGCAATGCAGAAGCGTGCTTCCACAATGCATTTGGAAGTTCCGTTTTTGATGGCTTTCACATCGGCACGTTGGCCCAACAGCAGTCCGATAGCCCCAAGGATGATGGATTTTCCTGCTCCGGTTTCACCGGTGATAACCGAAAAACCTGGTGTGAAATCAATATCCAGCTTGTCGATCAACGCATAATTCTGTATGTGAATAGACTGTAACATAATGTAGTCTTCGGGTTTGTCTGTAAGAATTATAAGATTGCACTTAATTTGTCGATAATGTCGCTTGCCACTTCGTGTTTGTCTTTCAGTGGATAGGGGGTGATTCCCGATTCGTCGAGAATGGTTATCTTGTTGGTGTCACATCTGAATCCGGCTCCGGCATCATTCAGCGAGTTCAGTACGATAAAGTCGAAATTTTTCCGTTTCCGTTTTTCTTGGGCGTGTATCTGTTCGTCATACGTTTCCAAAGCAAATCCTACCAGTCGTTGGTCCGGACGTTTTATCTTTCCTAAAGCAGCGGCAATGTCTTGGGTAGGTTTCAGACGGACAATCAGGTCCTCTCCTTCGCGCTTGATTTTGTTGGAGGCTACAGTTTCGGGGGTGAAGTCTGCTACCGCTGCACACAAGATACCTGCATTGGCTTGTGGATAAATACGGATAGCAGCTTGATACATTTGCTCGGCACTTTCCACATCAATGCGCCGGATAGCAGGATGCTGTACCTGGAGAGCGACTGGTCCGCTGATGAGGGTAACATCTGCACCCCGTCTGGCACATGCTTCAGCCAGTGCGTATCCCATTTTCCCTGAAGAATAGTTTCCGATGAACCGTACTGGGTCTATCTTTTCATACGTAGGGCCTGCTGTTATCAGGATGTGTTTGCCTTTCAAGTCTTCGGCCCGGGCAAAAAATGTTTCCAGTACTTCTACTATCTTTTCGGGTTCTTCCATACGTCCTTTGCCTACAAGGTGGCTTGCCAGTTCGCCCGAAGCGGGTTCGATAATGTGGTTTCCATACGAACGCAGGATGTCGAGGTTGTGGCGGGTAGACGGGTGAGCGAACATATCAAGGTCCATAGCCGGAGCGATGAATACCGGAGCTTTCATTGACAAATAAGTGGTGACCAGCATATTGTCAGCTATCCCGTGTGCCATTTTCCCGATGGTGGAAGCCGTGGCAGGTGCAATGAGCATTGCATCAGCCCATAGCCCAAGGTCAACATGACTATGCCATGTCCCGTCGCGTTGTGCGAAGAACTCGCTGATGACCGGTTTGCTGGTCAGTGCCGAGAGTGTGATGGGAGTGATAAATTCTTTTCCTGCGGGAGTGATGACAATCTGCACTTCTGCTCCTTTTTTTATCAATGCACGGGCCAGTACTGCCGCTTTATAAGCAGCAATGCTTCCCGTTATGCCTAATACAATTTTTTTGCCTTTCATATTTTTAAGTAGACTAGATGTTAGGTACCGGTTGGCCAGATTTTATAATAAGATAAAATAATCTGGCATCTGGTGTCTAAAACCTGATACTTGAATATTATTTTACCAGTCCGCTTTCGCGCAATTTGATTTTTGTCAATACATTTTTGGTGTTCAGCGTGAAATCGCCATTCATCATCCAGCCGAAATAACCGGGATCGCGTTTCAGGACATCTGATACAGGCATTCCTTTGTATTTACCGAAGTTGAATACTTCCACTCCTTTATCATCGTACACGATGCGTCCCGCAAAGTCTACGTTTTTGCTGTATGTAGAGTATTCAGAAAGAAACGCAACATCGTTCTGTAATACTTCCGGATAGCGATCCAACTGTGCCTTCAGCACTTCATAGGTAGCACGTGTGTCGGCTTCGGCGGTGTGTGCATCCTCCAGGTTTTTGCCGCAATAGAATTTATAGGCAGCCGAGAGTGTGCGTTGTTCCAGTTTGTGGTAGATGACCTGCACGTCAATGAATTTCCGCCGGCTCAGGTCGATATCGATGCCTGCACGCAAGAACTCTTCTACCAGTACCGGTACATCGAATCGGTTTGAGTTGAATCCGGCTATATCGGCACCTTCGATAGACCGGGCCAGTTCTTTGGCTATCTGTTTGAAGGTAGGACAGTCTGCTACATCCTCATCGTGGATGCCATGGATGGCAGTCGATGCTTCGGGAATGTGCATTTCAGGGTTGATGCGCATCGTTTTACTTTCTTCGTTGCCGTTGGGATATACTTTTAGGTAGCATATTTCCACGATACGGTCGGTATTAATATTGGTTCCGGTTGTTTCCAAGTCGAAAAACACTATCGGATTCTTTAGGTTCAGTTTCATTCGGATTCTTTTATGAATTGTCTATATCATGTGGCTTAAGAGTTAAAAACAATTGGATGTCTATGCTTTATTATGCTGATGTCATAAACGGGACTATTGGTTTTTAACTCTTGTTATCGCTTAGTCATTCAGCATCATCGGCATCAACAACATCAGCAGGTCTTCGTTTTCACTTTGTTCTTCGGGTACAATTACTCCCGCGCGTGAAGGGTCTGCAAGCTCTATCACTACGTTGGTCGAAGGTATGTTGTTCAGGATATCAATCAGGAATGATGATTTGAATCCGATACTCATGTCATTTCCCTCGTACTGGCACATCAAGGTCTCTTCGGCAGAGGTCGAAAAATCAATGTCTTGTGCCGAGATTTTCATCTGGTTGGTCGAGAGGTTGAGCTTGATGAGGCTACTGGCTTGTGACGAGAATACAGATACACGGCGCAAAGCACTGATAAGCGAGCTACGGTCGATGACGGCCTTGTGCGGATTGTTTTGTGGGATAACCGAATTGTAATTGGGGTAGCGTCCTTCTATCAGCCGGCATACCATCTGGTAATTTTCCAGGATGAATGTTGCGTTGCGGTCGTCGAAACCTATCTGGACATCACCCTGTTCTTTCGTTAGCAGGTTTTTGAGCAGATTGGCAGGTTTCTTGGGCAGGATAAAAGCTGCTTTTTCCGAACCGTGTGCCTCATAGGTCTTGTTGCGTACCAGCTTATGTCCGTCGGAAGCAACCAGTGTGATATCCTCGGATGTGATGTCGAAATAGATACCGTTCATTACCGGGCGCAATTCATCATCAGCAGTGGCAAAGATACAGCGGTTTACTCCGTCCAGCAGGACGTTGGCAGGAATAGTGAGTTGTACAGCATTGTTTCCCAATGCTTGCGGTTTCGGATACTCATCGGCATTCTGTCCCATCAGACTGTACTTCCCGTTTTGGTATTGCACCGTTATTTCCAGATTTTCAGGGTTGATGGCAAACGAGAGCGGCTGTTCAGGAATTTCCTTCAATGCTTCCAATAGTGTACGCGATGATACGGCAAAGCGTCCGTCTCCGTCAAATTCATTCACTTCAATCGAGGTAGAAAGTGTGGTTTCATTATCTGATGCGGTCATCGACAGTGTCCCGTCGTGCAACTCGAGCAAAAAGCAGTCCAGAATTGGCAATGAGTTTTTCGAATTGATAACACGGCTGATAGCTTGCAAATGGCTGAATAAGCTTGTACTTGAAACAATAAATTTCATATTTGTATGTTTTATCCTTATTTTTATTTTATCAGCCAAAGTTACGAAAAGATTGCAGATGCATCGCAAAAAGTATCTAAAAAATTAGTTTACTTGTGTAGAAAAACGTATTTTCGTAGCCAAATTTAAAAATGAAAATATGGAATTAGCAGGAAAAGTAATTGCCGTTCTCGAACCGAAGAGCGGTACTTCCAGAAATGGAAACGAATGGATGGTACAGGAGTATGTCATTGAAACACACGACCAATATCCTCGCCGGATGTGTTTTGACGTGTTTGGTGCCGACAAGATACAGCAGTTTGCTATTAAGATAGGTGAAGAACTGAACGTTTCGTTCGACATTGATGCACGCGAATGGCAAGGACGTTGGTTTAACAGTATCCGTGCATGGAAAGTGGAACGTGTAAGTGCACCACAACCTATGCAACCCGAAGCTCCATTCCCGCCGATAGGTGCTGCTCCGGCTGCTCCTGTAGACTTTTCGGCAGGTGATGAAAAAGATGATTTGCCTTTTTAATGCTGCATACAGAGTCAGGAATGAGAAAGAGTTATAGGGAGTTAAAGGCTAATGCCTTGTATGTCTGTTTTATAAGGTATTGGCTTTCGACTCCCTGACAAAGCCGTAATTCCTGCGACACATGAATGTTTTTCACTTCTGGCCGCATCCTTTTTAGAAGTTTGCCGGGTATGCCAGCAGCTGGTAAGCAAGTGCTTTTGCCATACGGTAGTGTCCGTTAGCGTTCGGGTGCAGGCGGTCGGTCTGTGCATCGTGGAAGTATGGAGCATGTTCGTCCAGCAAAGGATACAGCCCGCTGATGCTGTTCAGGTCGATAACGGGTACTGCCCATACGTTGGCAGCTTCTTTTACAACGTTCACATATTCGTCTACATACAATCCCAGTTTGTTGGGAAACGATTCTTCGGGTTGGATGTTTTCCTTGCTGAATCTTGCTTGGGCACGGTGGATGGGGGTCAGCAGGATAATTTGTTTCATTGGGAAATTTTTCTTCAGGTATAGCATTGCTTCGTTGATTCTTCCGCGGAACGTGTGCGGGTTGGGTGCTGCATGTCGTTTCTTGCGCACTTCTTTTGTTCCGCCTTTTACGGTTGTTTCTTCGTAGGTATATGTATACCATTCTCCTAAAGGTATGCCGGCGTTGTAGTCGTTTGTGCCGCAAAATACGATGATGGCATCCACGTTATCACCGGCTTCCGCCTTCAGCCGTTCGGCTTGTTTCAGAATACCGTTCCATTGGTTGCCGTTGATGCCATATACCAGCGGTGTAAGTCCCAGCATTTCGGCAAGGTATTGCCAGTAGTTCTTGGTAGTTCCTACGTGTTTCTTGTCGGTAATGGAATCGCCTAAAAAAGCCACTTTTTTCCCTTTCCATTGGTTCTCGCTTACCGTGGTTATGGTGTCAGATACGGTGCTTTGTTGCCATAAGGATGCAGGGCATGGCAGAGCCTGCGATGAAAGCAATAGTGCGGCTAAGGTATAAGAGGTTATTTTATCGGTCATCGGTGTTGTCGTTTTTTTGAGTGTTATGTCTGGTTGCAAAGATAATTCCTTTCTTTCAGCTGGCAATGGATTCGGAAAAAGTGTTCGCAGAAAAATGCAGATACCTTCATGGGCGATTCCAGTTAACTGCTACAGCTCATGAAGATATCTGAAACGGCAAAGTAATATATCTTCGTTTTTGAACGTAATTGTATGGGCGGATTGCGGCACCCGTAAAAAGAATAAGTCTATCGTTTTTGCAGGTGTTTTTCCATGTTTTCATTTGTGGGTTCCGCCGAAAATCTGTACATTTGTTCCCTGAACTAGGATTAATCTGTACGCAATGGGAAAAGGAAAACTAGCGAAATTTGCAGACATGGCGGAATACCCGCATGTATTCGAATATCCGTATTCACAGGTGGCGGATACGCCTTGTGAGATGAAAGGAAACTGGAACCGTGATTTTTTTAAGAACGAACATCCGATCGTGCTGGAGTTGGGTTGTGGAAGAGGAGAATATACCGTAGGGCTGGCACGCCGGTATACCGACAAGAATTTCATCGGGGTCGATATCAAAGGAGCACGTATGTGGACGGGAGCGAAAGAGGCTTTTGATGAAGGATTGAAGAATGTAGCCTTCTTGCGCACGAATATTGAAATTATCGACCGATTCTTTGCTCCGGGTGAAGTGAGCGAGATTTGGTTGACTTTCTCTGATCCGCAGATGAAAAAGGTGACCAAGCGGCTTACTTCGACGTATTTCATGGAGCGTTACCGCAAGTTTCTTGTGCCCGACGGGCTGGTGCACCTGAAGACGGACAGCAATTTCATGTTCACCTATACGAAATATATGGTTGAAGTCAATCATTTTCCCGTTGAGTTCGTCACGGATGATTTATATCATTCGGGGTTGGACGATGATATCCTGCGCATCCGTACCTATTACGAACAGCAATGGCTGGACCGTGGGCTGAGCATTAAGTATATCCGCTTTCGTCTTTCCCAGACGGGTGAACTACAGGAGCCGGATGTGGAAATCGAACTGGACGATTACCGCAGCTATAACCGTAGCAAGCGGAGCGGACTGCAAACAAGCAAATAATACTCATTTACGATTTGACAATTTACGATTTACTATTTATTGTTAGCCATGAATCATAAACCGTAAAATGTCAAATCGTAAATTGTAAATAGTCAAATCGTAAATTTCATTTATATGACATTGTATCCGAAATTGATTTTAGACGCGCTGGCAACGGTGCGTTATCCTGGCAACGGGAAAAATATTGTCGAAGCAGAAATGGTGGCGGACAATATGCGTATCGACGGGATGAAGGTCAGTTTCTCGCTTGTCTTCGAGAAACCGACCGACCCTTTTATGAAATCAGTAGTGAAGTCGGCAGAAACGGCTATTCATACTTATGTGTCGAAAGACGTGGAAGTGACAATCACGACCGAAAGCCGTCAGGCGGCGCGCCCTGAACCGGGCAAGATGCTTCCGCAGGTGAAGAATGTCATCGCCGTGTCATCGGGAAAAGGCGGCGTGGGTAAGTCTACCATTGCTGCCAACCTGGCTGTGGCACTTTCGAAGCTGGGATATAAGGTAGGATTGCTGGATGCTGATATCTTTGGTCCTTCTGTTCCTAAGATGTTCCAGGTGGAAGATGCACGTCCGTATGCCGAAACTATTGGAGGGCGGGACTTGATAGTTCCGATTGAGAAATACGGCATCAAGCTCTTGTCTATCGGTTTTTTTGTTGATCCTGATCAACCTACGCTTTGGCGCGGCGGCATGGCAAGCAATGCTTTGAAACAGCTGGTGGGCGATGCCGACTGGGGAGATTTGGATTATTTCGTCCTTGACACGCCTCCGGGCACGAGCGACATCCATCTGACGTTGTTGCAGACTCTTGCCATCACAGGAGCGGTTATCGTCAGCACTCCGCAGGAAGTGGCTCTTGCCGATGCCCGCAAAGGTATCAATATGTATATGAACGATAAGGTGAACGTGCCTATTTTGGGGCTGGTAGAAAATATGTCATGGTTCACCCCTGCCGAGTTGCCCGAAAACAAGTATTACCTTTTCGGCAAGGAGGGCACACGAAGACTGGCAGAAGAACTTCATGTGCCTCTCTTGGGGCAGATACCTATTGTGCAGAGTATTTGCGAGCACGGTGATGAGGGAACTCCCGTAGCTCTTGACGATGATTCGGTGACGGGGCAGGCTTTTCTGGAACTGGCACGTAACGTGGTTGCACAGACAGAGAAACGCAATGCCGAGCTGGCTCCCACCGAGATTGTGAAGACGCATAAATAATGTGCAAATGTGACAATGTGCAAATGTGGTAATGTGCAAATGTGGTAATGTGCAAATGTGGTAATTTGCCAATGAATAGTTTGTTAATGTGTGAATGAATTATCACATTGCCACATTATCACATTGCCACATTATCACATTGCCACATTATCACATTGCCACATTATCACATTGTCACATTATCACATTGTCACATTATCACATTGCCACATTATCACATTAAAATAAGGAGGAAAGCTTTATGAGAAAGAATTTTGGAGCAAAGCCGTGGACGTATCCACAGCCTGTATTTATCGTTGCTACTTACGATGGAGAAGGAAGCCCCGACGCGATGAATGCCGCTTGGGGAGGCATCGATTACGACGATCAAATCAACCTGTGTCTGAGTGCAGGGCATAAGACCGTAAAGAACTTGCTAAAGACAAAAGCATTCACCGTAAGTATGGCAACAGCAGACCAGCTGACGGCTTGCGATTATGTAGGTATCGTTTCGGCAAACGATGTGCCCGACAAGTTTTTCCGTGCGGGATTCCATGCCGTAAAGTCGGAGTTTGTCAACGCGCCTCTCATCGAAGAATTGCCGATGGCAGTGGAGTGCGAGCTTGTTTCTTACGACCCGGAAATGTGCCATCTGGTAGGTCGGATTGTGAATGTATCTGCCGACGAGCGCATTTTGGACGAGAAGGGCAAGATAGACCCTGCTAAATTGCGCCCGATTTCGTTCGACCCCGTACACAATGCCTATCTGGAAGTAGGCGGGCATGTGGGCAGTGCGTTCAAGGACGGTATAGCATTGAAAAAATGATGATGTGTATCAAAGACAAGATACGCACGGCGGAAGATATGGAACGGCAGGTATTGGCTTTGGGCTTCCTGCCGTTTTTCCGATGCGGCATTCCCGGTTTCTCCATCGAAGAACGGACGGCAACTGAATATTGGTTCTCGGACGAAGAAGAAGGTCCGTGGGAATGGAAAGGCCCCGTCATCCGCGAGGGACATTGCGCCTATGGCAAGCTGTACAATAAGAAAGCGGGTTATGTCAGTCTGGAATGGCTTCCTCATCTGATGAACTGGCGGCGTTCACGCCGTTATGCGAAAGACGAAGATACTGCTGCACTTGATGATGTGGTGCTTCAGGCTATTTGGGGAGAAGGCAGTGTGACGGTGAAAGAGTTACGCTGCTTACTCGGTTTTGCCAAGAGGCGTGGGCGTCGATGCGAGACAGATCTGGTGGATGCAATGCAGAGTGATGGCAAGATTTCGCTTGAACCTATACTGACACGGTTGATGATGGGGATGCATGTTGTTATTTCCGATTTTGAATACAATATTGATCGTCACGGTCGTCCTTATGGTTGGGGAGTTGCCCGTTATACTTCTCCTGAAGTGCTTTATGGCAGGCAGGATGCCGGATGCACACCCGAAGAGTCGTATCGGCAGATATATGGGCATCTTCGTAGTTTGCTGCCTGACGCTTCTGAAAAAAAATTGCAAGAACTGATAGGTTGATAGCTTCTAGAGCATTTTTCAACGTTTTTCCGGTTGATTTTATCCGTCAAGATATTACGGTTGGAAGAGGCACACAGAACGAAGAAGTTTGTCTCTGTGTGTCTCTGTATGTGGGTATTAATGCTGCTTCCAGTATGCTTCCAGTGCATCAGCTTCGGCAGGAGTGATTTGAATTACAGTGCCGTGCTTGGGTGAGATGAAGTTAACGGCTTTCATTGCTCCTTCGTTGAAATGCCCCAGGTTGGTGAAATGTTTGAAATCGCTGGTTTCGCAGAACCCGAAGTTGTGTGGTTGGATGCTGAAGATGTCGTACATCACTACCCATTTATCTTCACCGATACGTTTCCATACGTTTGGTGCTTCACATGCTCCCGGTTCAAAGTCTATCCATTTATCTATGTAGCGGTAGGGACCGGTTACGTTTCCGTTATTGCTGATAGCCATGCGGATTCCTCCGGGATTTTCTTGGGCTACATACATCATGCAGGCACGTCCGTCGGGCAATAGGGATATGTCGGCATCCAGTATTTGGATTTTGGGGTCAGGATATTCGAAGAGTTGTTTGGGTTCACTGGTGAGCTGGGTGAAATCATTGTCGGTATAGGCGTAATAAAGTGTACTCCTTCCGTTGCCGTGACGCATCGTGAAATAAATCATCATTTTACCTGCCTGAGGGTCATAGATGGTTTCGGGTGCCCAGGCACATCCGATATCGCCGAATTTATCGGGGTAAGCTTTGTCTACCCGTATGTTGCTGTGAGTCCAGTGGATAAGGTCGTGCGATTTCATCAGTACCAGTCCGCGGTTATTCCCCCATCCGTACTGTTTTCCGTCCCGTTCCCATTCGGTTTCGCGTATGCCTTCTCGTTGGGCAAAGATATGCAAGTCGGTCATGGCAAGATAAAAAGCACCGTCTGGTCCGCGATAGATATGTGGGTCGCGTATGCCTCGTTGTTCGGCGATGGTATCTCCGCTGATGATTGGTTGTCCATCGTTGACCGCAGTAAATGTATAGCCGTCGCGGCTCGTAGCCATGAACAGGCTATGTGTCGGGTCGCTGAAAAATACAAATAGATACGCTCCCATGTTTTGCTCTGAGGTGCACAGGCGTCGTCCCAGCTTGAGTTTGTCACCCGATAAATCCACTTCGAATAACTGAGGAATGCGTATGTATCTTCCATTGTCGTTGTTGTGGCTATGTACAGACATCAGCCAGCGTCCGTTGAAGTCTTTAAACAGCATGCCATGTCCATAGTTTGGAGGTGTAATCGGTTCGGTTTCTTGTATCCACGGGCCTTCCAGGGTTCCGCTTTCCGAGTAGGCTACTCCTTGGGTATATACGTCTTCTATCCAGCTTGTCCATAGCATTCCCAGTCTTCCGGTTCCGGTGCGGAAGAGCCATGGTCCGTCTGTCACACGATTGGGCTTGTCTGTTCCTGTCTCGCGGCTCCAAGGTGAATCGCTTGCACGGAACAGCACTTCGCTTTTACCCGTTGTTCCGCTGAGGTCTGTCTTAAGTGCTATTTTCTCGATTGTGCCGTTCCAGTTCTGGAGCCATTCGCCGCAATATATCATGTAAGGCTTTCCGTCGGTATCTTCCCATAGTGTACCGTCTAGTGTGGGGACATTAGCGGGGAGGTAGACTTTATCTTTCATTGGGCGGTAAGGTCCTTCAGGACGGTCGCTTTCCAGTACGTGGCAGGCGCGTCGGGGAATGTCGTTTCCCCGGTAGTTCCCGATAAGAATGGAGTCGTTGGTAAAAGTTGCGAAATAATAATACTTTCCTTTGTATTTATGGAGTTCGGCTGCCCATATTTGTGGCTTGTGCCCCATCCATGAGTCTGGATCTGTTTCGGCTACGATGTAAGGTCCGTCCCATCGGTCAAGGTCTTTGCTTTTCCATAATAATCCTCCTGTTCCGGTCATGTAATAGGTGCGGGTTTCATCATCGGCCAGAATGCAAGGATCGCTGAGCCGGATGGAATCACGTGGGATTGCAGTACGGAATGTGGGGTGTTTTTTGTTTTGTGCCATAGAGGCGGTGCATGCCATTACGGCAAGCAGCAGGGTAAGTGCATCTCGGGTGAGTTTCATAGTCTTTGTTTTGATTGAATGAAGATGAGTGTTGTCATAAAGACGCAAAGGTGAGGTATCCTCTGTATCCTTTGCGTCTTTGCGTTTGGCTTGAATCGCCATTTATCTGATGTTGCCCACCTTAATCAGGTATTCGGCAATCTGTACGGCGTTTAGTGCTGCTCCTTTCTTTATCTGGTCGCCTACAATCCAGAAGGTCAGTCCGTTTTCGTCGCTTAAGTCTTTGCGGATACGTCCTACGTAGACAGGGTCTTTGCCGGCAAGGAACAACGGCATCGGATATTCTTTCTTTTCCGGATTGTCCATCAGTACCAGTCCTTCTCCTTCGGCGAATGCTTTGCGGGCTTCTTCTACCGACACGGGGCGTTCTGTTTCTATCCAGATGCTTTCCGAGTGCGAACGAAGTGCCGGAACGCGTACGCATGTAGCGCTTACCTTTACATCGGAGTGCATGATTTTACGCGTCTCGTTGTACATTTTCATTTCTTCTTTCGTATATCCGTTATCGGTAAAGACATCGATTTGCGGAATCAGGTTGAAAGCGAGCTGGTAGGCGAATTTCTCTACTTTCACCGGCTCATTGTTTAATACTTGACGGTATTGTTCGTAAAGTTCGTCCATGGCGGCTGCTCCCGCACCGCTGGCAGCCTGGTATGTAGAAACGTGTACCCGCTTGATATGGGTCAGGTTTTCGATGGCTTTTAGTGCCACAACCATCTGTATGGTGGTACAGTTGGGGTTGGCGATGATGCCTCGCGGGCGGTTCAATGCGTCTTGGGCATTGACTTCGGGTACTACCAGCGGAATGTCTGCATCCATGCGGAATGCACTTGAATTGTCAATCATCACTGCTCCGTATCGGGTAATGGTATCTGCGAACTCTTTGGAAGTTCCTGCTCCTGCAGAAGTGAAAGCAATGTCAACTCCTTTGAAATCATCATTGTGTTGCAGCAGTTTCACTTCGATTTCTTTTCCGCGGAAGGTGTATTTTCGCCCGGCACTGCGCTGGGAACCGAACAACAACAGTTCGTCTATTGGAAAATTTCTTTCATCGAGCACACGCAGGAACTCTTGTCCTACGGCTCCGCTTGCACCAACAATTGCTACTTTCATGTTTTTGTAATTCTGTTAAGTTAATACTTTTTCTGACTATATCTTGTTATTTTTAATCGGACTGTATCGTTTATGACGATTTCGACTGCAAAAATAAAACATTCTGTCCGATTAATATGGAAACTCGGAAGTTTTTTTCTACTTTTGTTCGATGAATGCAAAATGACGATACCGGTTTATGAAAGAATTGCTTGATTTTTTTGGTCTTGATATCCATTTTCCGATTACCGATCCTACGTGGATTTTTTTTCTTGTACTGGTGATTATTCTTTTTGCTCCTATTATTTTGGAGCGGTTGCGTATACCACACATCATCGGGATGATATTGGCTGGAGTAGTAATCGGCGAACATGGGTTTAACATCCTGACCCGTGACAGCAGTTTCGAATTGTTTGGCAAAGTGGGGCTGTATTATATAATGTTCCTTGCCGGATTGGAAATGAATATGGAGGATTTCAAAAGTATCCGTGCCAAGGCGATGGTATTGGGCTTGCTGGCATTCATCTTTCCGCTGGGTATCGGATTCTGGACCAATATTCATATATTGGATTATGGTGTTGTTACTTCTGTCTTGCTTGCCAGTATGTATGCATCACATACCCTTATCGCATATCCTATTGTAATCCGTTATGGCATCAACCGTCAGCGGGCGGTGGGTATTGCTGTAGGTGGTACGGCTGTGACCGATACGTTGACTTTGCTGGTGCTGGCAGTTATCGGTGGTTTGTATAAAGGCGAATCGTCGGATATGTTCTGGGTATGGTTGGTCTTGAAAGTGATTATACTTGGCTCTGTCATTATGTATACTTTCCCGCCCATAGCCCGTTGGTTTTTCCGGCGGTATAGTGATAATGTGGTGCAATACATTTTTGTGATGGCGATGGTTTTCCTTGGTGCCGGATTGATGGAGGTAGTCGGTATGGAGGGGATTTTGGGAGCCTTTCTTGCCGGATTGGTGTTGAACCGGCTTATTCCGCACGTGTCACCGCTGATGAACCATCTGGAGTTTGTGGGCAATGCCTTGTTTATCCCTTATTTCCTGATAGGTGTGGGGATGCTTATCAATGTCAACGTTCTGTTCGGGCATATCGATTCGATAAAGGTAGCGGGCGTTATGATAGTGGTTGCCTTGGTGGGAAAATGGATTGCTTCGTGGCTTACCCAGAAGATTTACCGGATGCGTGCTGTCGAACGGGAATTGATGTTCGGTTTGAGCAATGCACAGGCCGCTGCTACACTGGCTGCGGTATTGGTAGGTTATGATATCATTCTGCCTTCAGGCGAACGTTTGCTGAACGAAGATGTGCTGAACGGTACGATTTTGCTGATTTTGGTGACATGCATTGTCAGTTCTTTTATAACCGAACATGCAGCCAAGCGGATTGCGACGAGTGATGATATTGGAGTGAACGAGGAAAAGGAGCAGGAAAAAGAACGTTTCTTGGTTCCCATCGCCAACCCCGAAACCTTGGAAGGACTGATGAGCCTGGCATTGGTGTTGCGCGATGAGAAGATAAACGATAATCTGGTAGCACTGAGTGTTATCAATGACAGTAATGATTCGGTAAAGCAGGAAATGCGCAGTAAACGTAATTTGGAAAAAGCTGCGCAGATTGCTGCATCTACCAATGTACAGTTGAAGACGGTCAGCCGTTTTGATTTGAACATTACAACCGGTATCTTGCATACAGCCAAGGAATACGAGGCTACGGGCATCATCGTGGGGCTACATTATAAGGCGAGTATTGTGGATTCGTTTTTCGGCAATCTGACCGAGAACCTGTTGAAGAATACTTATCTGCAGGTAATGGTGGTGCGCTTCCTGATGCCGGTCAATACATTGCGCCGCATTATTGTGGCAGTTCCCCCGAAAGCCGAGTTCGAGCACGGGTTTACCAAGTGGATAACTTATATGTGCCGGCTGAGCAGTCAGTTAGGGTGCCGGGTGCAGTTTTATGCTTCTTCGCGGACATTGGGGTATATCAGTGGCTTTATCCAAAAGAAATACAAGGATACGCGTGCCGTCTATTCGGAGCTGGAAGAGTGGGACGACTTGCTGTTGCTGACCGGACAGGTTAACTATGATCATTTGCTGGTCATCGTGAGTGCACGGCGTGGCTCGATATCGTATGATTCTTCGTTCGAGAAACTTCCGATGCAAGTTTCGAAGTATTTCAATAACAACAGCATCATGTTGCTTTATCCCGAGCAGAAGGGTGACCCGAATGAGAGTCTTTCTTTCTCTGACCCGCGTGGATGGGCGGAAACGCAGTATTATGATAAAGTAGGAAACTGGATTTATAAATGGTTCAAGAAAAATTCATGAGCATGACAGGCAAAGAGTGGCAGCAACGTACGGAATTGCTGTTGGGCAAGGACAAGACAGAACGCCTGCGCCGGGCGCATGTATTGGTAGTAGGATTGGGAGGAGTAGGAGCGTATGCCGCCGAGATGCTGTGCCGGGCAGGAGTGGGACAACTGACCTTGGTGGATGCCGACACGGTGCAGCCATCCAATATCAACCGTCAGCTTCCGGCACTGCATTCTACATTGGGACAGACTAAGGCAGAAGTTCTTGCGGCACGTTTTCGCGACATAAATCCCGATATACAGCTGAAGGTATTACCCGTGTATCTGAAAGACGAGGCGATACCCGCACTGCTGGATAGTGCGCGGTTCGATTTCATCGTAGATGCCATCGATACCGTTGCCCCTAAGTGTTATTTGATTTATCATGCTTTACAGCGTGGGCTGAAAATAGTAAGCAGCATGGGGGCAGGTGCCAAGAAAGACATAACCCAGATACGTTTTGCCGACTTATGGGAAACCTATCATTGCGGGTTGAGCAAAGCGGTGCGCAAGCGGTTGCAGAAGATGGGGATGAAGCGGAAATTACCTGTTGTGTTCAGTACCGAACAGGCAGACCCGGAAGCTGTGATGCTGGTAGATGGCGAGCAGAACAAGAAGTCTACCGCTGGTACCGTCAGCTATATGCCGGCAGTGTTCGGCTGCTATCTGGCAGAATATGTCATACGTAAATTATAATAAGTAATGTACAAATTAATTGATATGACGGAGAAACGCAGATAATCGCGGATTTACGCAGATTGAATTAGAAGCTGTTTTGAATTTATCGTGCGATGATTTGGGATGAGTTTTTGAGGCATTTTCGCTTCTGTGATGAGGAAGATAGCGGGCTATCTGACGAAGAACAGGAGC
>NZ_NFJA01000209.1:0-651 GCF_002159615.1 Bacteroides sp. An279 | reverse complement strand
TCTGAAGCAGGAACTGCTTGATGTCGGCATACATCTTGCGGATGGTCTCGTTCTGATTCTCATCAAAAAGCTGGTTGAAACCGTTGATGAAGTGCATGAAGCGTACCACTTCCTCATCGCCTACGGCAATATTGCCCGAAGTCTCGTATGCCACATGCACGTCGTGACCCTGCTGCACCAGACGGCGGATGGTGCCGCCCATGGATATCACATCGTCATCGGGATGCGGAGAAAAGACGACCACACGCTTGGGGAACGGCTTGGCACGCTCCGGACGGTAGGTGTCATCCGCATTGGGCTTGCCGCCGGGCCAGCCGGTGATGGTATGCTGAAGGTCGTTGAATATCTTGATGTTCACATTATAGGCAGAGCCGTAAAGCACCAGCAGCTCGCTCAAGCCGTTCTCGTTATAATCCTTGTTGGTCAGCTTCAGAATCGGTTTTCCGGTCAAAAGGCAAAGCCATACGATGGCACTCCGGATCAGCTTGTCGTTCCATTCGCAGCTAGTCACCAGCCACGGGCGCTGGATGCGCGTCAGGTGTGAAGCAGCGGGCAAGTCGATGCAGACGGTCGCATTCTGGTGCATCTGGAGGTAAGAAGCGGGAAGCGTATCCGAAATCTTATCCTCTACCGCCTGCTTGATAATATCGG
>NZ_NFJA01000208.1:0-734 GCF_002159615.1 Bacteroides sp. An279 | reverse complement strand
TCAGGAAGAAAATCAACGCTAGACCGAGGGAAAAACTCAATTTCTTGACGCCTAAGGAGGTCTTTTTCAAAAATATTTCGTAATGTTGCACTCGCTGGTTGACTCTGCCTGCTTGTTTTTTTTCTTGATAAGCTGAAACTTTTTCAAATAAGCGTGCATAGATTTGTTTTTTTTAATTACTTTTGCAAGGGACTACGCAGACTTTTCTGAGTTAGTTTTTTATGTTTACTATTTAAAAGCAAAAGACTATGTTAAAAGAAAAAGCAGGTGTTATCGCCGGACAAATCTGGGAGGCACTGAATGGGAATGAAAAAGGCATGACTCAAAAAGAGCTGAAAAAAGCTACGAAACTGAAAACGGAGAAAGAATTGTTTTTAGGTTTGGGTTGGCTATTGAGAGAAGACAAGATTGAAGAAAAAGAAGATGAAGCAGGTGAATTGACTTTTGTGTTGAAATAAGTAAAATCTTGCAGTACAGAAAAAGGCGTTGAAGAAGTCATCAGGGATTTTTTCAACGTTTTTTTTATGATTTTGGTGAGAAGCTGTTTTGAATTTCTCCAAAAAGTTTTTCTTGGCTTGATGTATTCGTTTTCGTGTGTGCTTTGGGCGATTTTTTGGTCCTTTTTGCTCCTGTTCTTCGTCAGATAGCCCGCTATCTTCCTCATCACAGAAGCGAAAATGCCTCAAAAACTCATCCCAAATCATCGCACGATAAATTCAAAACAGCTTCTGAAA
>NZ_NFJA01000207.1:0-795 GCF_002159615.1 Bacteroides sp. An279 | reverse complement strand
AAGGTTTTACTTTCAGTACCAGACGGAGGCGTTACCCCGTGGAGAATCTCTCCAATCGTTTTGTGTCAAGAACAAAGTCCCTTATAACATTTTCCAGAAATGGTTTAAGAAGCTGTTTTGATTTCATTCGATAAATTTGTTAAGCATGATTTGTATGAATGCAATCTGTACCATAGCTTCTGCGGTTTCAGCAAGGAATTCATAATCGATGGTCAGCCTTCTGAAGTTTTCCAACCATGAGAAAGAGCGTTCCACAATCCAACGTTTGGGCAGTACCTGAAATTTGGACGGACATTCGTCCGGTCTGAGTACGACCTCCAATATCCATCCGAATTTCTTTTTGACCCAATCAGCCAAATCTCCCCTATAGCCTCCGTTCGCCAGGATTTTCACCAAGCGCGGAAATTTATAAGCGAGTTTCTCTATGGCTTGTGGGGCGCCCTTGCTGTCATGCAGGTTGGCTTCATGGATTGCGATGGCTAACGGAAGGCCGAGCGTATCGACTATGATGTGCTCTTTCCGTCCTTTGGTTTTCTTGTTCCCGTCTATACCACGGTCAGAATCAACATGATGGGAAGTCTTTACGCTTCTGGAATCCATGATGCCAAGACTGGGACTTTCCTCCCGTCCCGCCTGTTTACGGATAAGGGAGTGCAAGGCATCCATTACCTCTTCAAACACACCTCCAAGCTTCCACTTGCGGAAGTAGTAATAGACGGTTTGCCAAGGGGCGAAGTCAGAAGGAAGCATACGCCACTGGCAGCCGGTCTTGTTGATATAAAGGATGGCATTCAT
>NZ_NFJA01000206.1:0-796 GCF_002159615.1 Bacteroides sp. An279 | reverse complement strand
CTGACCATCGATTACGAATTCCTTGCTGAAACTGCGGAAGCTATGGTACAGATTGCATTCATCCAAATCATGCTTAACAAATTTATCGAATGAAATCAAAACAGCTTCTAAAATGATTTAGTAAGTTTATAAAGATGTTTTCTGTGTAAGCCAACAAAATTTTGTATACAACTTTAATGAAAAAACTATGCATTGTGTATGCTGCTGACGAAAACTATGTTCAGCATGCTGTTGTATCTATAAAGAGCTTGTCCCAATCTGTAAGGGATTTGTCGCAATATGAGATATACTTTTTAGCTATGGATTTATCAGAATATCTTACAGTTAAGTTGATGGATGTGCTGAACGACTGTAAATTTCTGTTCAGAATAATTAAGGTTAGTGATATGAAGGACAAGTTTCCTAATGGCATTGATGTTGCCAATTTATCTATTACTACTTACTTGCGATTATTTTTGGCTGAAATATTACCCAATTTCATTGATAAAGTTTTATATTTAGATTGCGATACTATAGTAATGCAAGATTTGTCTTCCTTAATTGATTATCCTATGGGAGATTACTTGGTTTGTGGTGTAGAAGATACGATGTATCCAGCAATAAAGAAAATGACTGGCTTAAGTAGTGATGGTTCTTACCTTAATGCAGGTGTTCTTCTAGTAAATTTGAAAAAATGGCGAGAAAGTAATATTAGAGTTTATGTAATTTAGATTTGTTATATATCGCGCATACGCGTACCTTTGCAACATGAATTACCATGACCATAAAGACAACAGCAAAAGTTTCCGTGCCTTGA
>NZ_NFJA01000205.1:0-801 GCF_002159615.1 Bacteroides sp. An279 | reverse complement strand
TGGACATACGCTATGAAGCCCTGTGCGGTATCACCCAGGAAGAACTGGAACACTACTTTGCCGGTCCGATAAGTGATATGGCAGACAGGGAAGGCATATCCAAGGAAGAGATGACCGTTCTGCTCAAACGCCAGTACGATGGATATCATTTCAGCGAAAAGATGACCGATGTCTACAATCCTTTCAGCCTGCTCAATGCTTTTGCTTCCGGCTCTATCCGTGATTACTGGTTCCGTAGCGGTACGCCTTCATACCTCATCCGCCTGCTAGCGCATACCAATGAGAACCTGGATGAACTAACCGGAAAATATTACGACCCGCAGGAATTTGTCGACTATAAGGCAAATGTAGAAAAACCGTTGCCGATGATTTACCAGAGTGGGTATCTCACCATCAAAGGTTATGACCGCGATTTCGGGACATTTCTACTCGATTTTCCCAACAACGAAGTCAAGAAAGGATTTGTGGCATTGATTGCTTCAGATTATTTGAAGCCCCGGCAAGAAATGGGCAGTTGGGTGCGTAATGTGGTCCTATCTTTGCGCAGGGGAGAATTGGAGAAATTAAACAAATTGTTCACCTCCTTCCTTGCCGACATCCCTTACACCATGCGTCGCAAGCAGGACGAGAGGGAAAGGGAGCGTTATTTCCACTATACGTTCTACCTGATATTCCGCCTGGTCAGCGTCTATACGGTCTATACCGAAAAGGAACAGAGCGAAGGACGGGTGGACTGCATCGTAGAGACACCCGATTACGTCTATATCTTTGAGTTCAAACTGGACGGTTCGGCAGACGAAG
>NZ_NFJA01000204.1:0-823 GCF_002159615.1 Bacteroides sp. An279 | reverse complement strand
ACAGGGAAGGCATATCCAAGGAAGAAATGACCGGTCTGCTCAAACGCCAGTACGACGGATATCATTTCAGTAAAGCCATGACAGATATCTACAATCCTTTCAGCCTGCTTAATGCTTTTGCCACGCAAGACATGCAAGATTACTGGTTCCGTAGCGGTACGCCTTCATACCTCATCCGCCTGCTTGCGCATACCGATGAGAATTTGGATGAACTGACCGGGAAATACTATGACCCGCAGGAGTTTGTCGACTATAAGGCAAATGTAGAAAAACCTTTGCCGATGATTTACCAGAGCGGATACCTCACCATTAAGGACTACAAACCACGGAGAGGAACATTCCTGCTCGACTTCCCCAACAATGAAGTTAAGAAAGGATTTGTATCGCTGGTGGCTTCCGATTATTTCAAGCCCCAACGGGAAAATGTAAACAGTTGGATACAAGACCTTATCGATGCGCTGGAGGAAGGTGATACAGACAAGCTGCATAAGCTGTTCACCTCCTTCCTTGCCGACATCCCTTACACCATGCGTCGCAAGCAGGACGAGAGGGAAAGGGAGCGTTATTTCCACTACACGTTCTACCTGATATTCCGTTTGGTCAGCGTCTATACGGTCTATACCGAAAAGGAACAGAGCGAAGGACGGGTGGACTGCATCGTAGAGACACCCGATTACGTCTACATTTTCGAGTTCAAACTGGACGGTTCGGCAGACGAAGCCCTAAAGCAGATAGAAGAAAAAGGCTACGCACGCCCGTATGCTTCCGACAGGCGACTTATCTATAAAATAGGTTCCAGCTTCTCTTCACAGACCGGGACCAT
>NZ_NFJA01000203.1:0-866 GCF_002159615.1 Bacteroides sp. An279 | reverse complement strand
AATCTTTCATATTAATAAGTTTGTGATTTATTTGAAACGTAGATTTCCGCAGATTAACGCGGATTTTACTTTATTCTTCTCTATGTTTAGTGTTTTCACAGATTAACGAACACCCACTATGAATGTGTTTTTTGACCGGTTGTCTTTGATGACTATAGGCTAGTTACCGTTGGAATTTCTCCCACACATCTAACACATACGGCACACCATAATCCTCGTATGCCTCCGTATGCTTCAACTTCTCCAATCCGTCTTTCAAACGCTGCAACTCAGCCGCTGGAAAATTCACGTTTTTGATGCCATTGATAATTGCCTCAATCATGTCTTGACAAACATAATCAGGACTGTACATGTCATCGAAATAGTTGTAATGCTCGTCTTCCACAAAGTGGTAAGTGAGGCTTTCGAGGACTTCGAGTAGAACAGTTACGGCTTCGGCATACTTGCCTTGGCTGATCGATTCACGAACTGCTTTCCGATAAGGTGAAAGCAGTCGTGCTATGGTATCGCAATCCTCATCGATATTCCGCTTGTTGAAAACGGTTTCGATTTTAGCTTTCAGCGGAGTCAATTCGATGTCGGTACGTGATTTGTCTTTCATACGCTGACGGATATAGCTCATTTTAAGTTTGTGAGTTTATGAGTTGACATCCTGCTCTTGTTTTTATGAAGATACCTTCGCGGGGAAACGGTTCGTAAGCGTTCGATTCAGACATCCCCTACATTACAGACGGTAGGCCTAAAATAAAATTTAGATGTAAGAAGCTGTTTTGAATTTCTCCAAAAAGTTTTTCTTGGCTTGATGTATCCGTTTTCGTGTGTGCTTTGGGCGATTTTTTGGTCCTTTCCGCTCCTGTTCTTCGTCA
>NZ_NFJA01000202.1:0-919 GCF_002159615.1 Bacteroides sp. An279 | reverse complement strand
TATCCGGCTATGGCCAGAAATATACTACCTACAATAAACAGAATTAAGATTCTGATAATACCTGTCATTATGTCCTTTCTTTGTTCCATACGCTTTTGATTTTGTTACAGATTCAAATTTACATACCCATTCCAAAACCCCGGCTTCTTTTCCTGGGCTGGTCGAGTTCTTCCTCCTGTTGCTTCTTTCGCTGCGGTGCCTGATTGATGTCCGGAACTTGGGAAATACTGTTTCCCTGTTGTTGGATTTCTTCACGGCCTTGTTCCTGGCGCGGTTCCTGAAGATCCCGGCTCCATTCGGCTTTCATCTTCTCAAGCCGTTCATGGTTCACACGTTCCGCCCACTCCTTTTTCTGAAATATTTCTTTCGGGCTTCCGTTCTTCATGGTATTGAGATAGTCGAAGGTCTGTTCCGGGGCCCGGTCATACCCTGTGCGCTTGTCAAATGAAGATTCACACTTTCGGAAAAAATCTGTCCTGTCAAAACCTCCCTTCACGTTCCCGCAGTTCTTCTTCCCGGTGTGGTTGGTCTTTGGGCTTAACTTCCTGGTGTTGCTCCTGTCCTTCCGGCTGACGATGATATGTGCGTGCATGTCGTACCGGTCGGCTCCCTTCCTCTCGAAATGGATTTTTCCGTAATACTCGATATCCTCTTTGTTCAAGCCTTTTCCGAACCCTTCCGCATAGTGCTGCATCACATCATCACGGACATACTTTCTCATGGCTTCAGCCTGTTCCTTCTCGGTCTTGCCCATTTTCTCCAGCTCCCGGCTGGAAGGGCTTACCGTGATCACATAGAACTTCGCATCGTTCCGGCTTAATTTTGCCTTGTTGTTGTCTATCTTAAAGGTTACTTCCTGTGCGCTTATATAGTCACGTGAGTTATTGAAAAACGGCTGCACTTCCTGGCCGTTCTTCAT
>NZ_NFJA01000201.1:0-982 GCF_002159615.1 Bacteroides sp. An279 | reverse complement strand
AGTTCCAGCCATCTTCCGAACGTCCTTTTGTATTGGGCTTGCCTACGGGCTCTTCCCCATTGGGCATGTATAAGGCGCTGATTGAACTGAACCGAGAGGGAAAGGTGTCTTTCCGCAATGTGGTGACTTTCAATATGGATGAATACGTGGGTCTTCCCGAATCGCATCCGGAAAGCTACCATTCGTTTATGTTCAACAACTTTTTCAACCATATTGACATTCCGAAGGAAAACATCCATATCCTGAACGGGAACGCTTCCGACTTGGAGGCTGAGTGCGGGAATTATGAAAAGCAGATTGCTTCGTATGGGGGCATCGACCTGTTTGTGGGCGGCATCGGTCCCGACGGCCACATCGCGTTCAACGAGCCGGGTTCTTCCCTGACTTCGCGTACCCGTGTGAAGACGCTGACCACCGATACGATTGTGGCAAATTCGCGTTTCTTCGATAACGATGTGGACAAGGTTCCCAAGACTGCGCTGACCGTAGGGGTGGGCACGGTAATGGACGCCAAAGAGGTACTGATCCTTTGCAACGGGCACAATAAGGCGCGTGCCTTGCATCATGCCGTTGAAGGAAGCGTAACGCAGATGTGGACCATCAGTGCCTTGCAGATGCACCGCCACGGCATCATCGTATGCGATGAGGCGGCTACGGACGAACTGAAAGTGGGCACATACCGCTACTTCAAGGACATCGAGCGCAACAACCTGTAATCCATTATCCATTATTAATTGTTAATTGTTAATTATAGCCATGAGAACCAATTTGAGTTCGCAGATATCCCTTAACAGGGTGTCTACCCGATATTACAAGCCGGAGAATACGATTGACCGCTCCGTGCTGACCCGTTTTGAAAAAATCCCTACCAACATCTATGAAACAGTAGACGAAGGCGTGAAGTGCATAGCCGATGAGGTTATCCGCAAGATACAGGAACGCCAGCATGACGGCAAGTTCTGTACGTTGGCTTTGGGCACGG
>NZ_NFJA01000200.1:0-993 GCF_002159615.1 Bacteroides sp. An279 | reverse complement strand
TCTTTCTTCTGTTTATAAATGGAACAAAATAACGAAAATCAAATAAGTTCAGTTGCTATCTATTCTTACCACTCGGAAACCAACATTGGCATAGCCTTGCGAGCCGTCCCTTGCTACATCGGATTTCTCACTGCGGCAATCGTCACGGTCGGAATCCCAACTGCCACCTTTGATAATATGCAGTCCGTCAGCATTGGTCGAGGAAGTCCATTCCCAACAATTTCCCCAAAAGTCAATGCCGCCACAGGCACCCTTGCTTTGCGCGTATGCATCCACAGTTGTCAATCCACGTTCCGCATGACCGGAATTCATGGAAACATCCTTGGGCATGTGTCCGGCGGCAAGCACCCATTCTTCTTCGGAAGGCAGGCGATAACCGTGCTTGGTATCTTTTGCAGAGAGCTAGTTGCAGTAGGCTTCGGCATCCTTGAGCCCAAATCATTAAAAATGATTTGTTTCATGACTTCCTTTTGTCTTAATAAATAATACGATTTTCCTCCGTCCAGACATGGCAATGTCAGCGTCCAGAGGTGGCAATCACTCAGTTTTTGCGCGTATGTTTTTTCTTTCGGCTGCGGCTTCCTCTTGCAGTTGTTTGTAAAGCACCTGCTGGTCGGAAGCCAGCACAGCCGCAATGTCTGTTATCAGCTTTTCCATTGCTTCTTTACGCTTTTCTTTGGGGGCGGTGTCTATGCAATGTGACGCAGGAACTTGCTGTCAATGCTATCATAGCCATTATCGCCATTCCCAGTTTTCTAGTTAGTCTCATACTGTTCAATGTTTTAAGTTATACATTCATGTTGTCCGTTCTCGTTCGTAAGCTCGTTTGAGCGGACGTTCTGCTTATAAGACCCGACAAAGGAATAAAAGTAAAATTGACGATGTAAGAAGCTGTTTTGAATTTCTCCAAAAAGTTTTTCTTGGCTTGATGTATCCGTTTCCGTGTGTGCTTTGGGCGATTTTTTGGTCCTTTTCGCTCCTGTTCTTCGTCAG
>NZ_NFJA01000020.1:0-47922 GCF_002159615.1 Bacteroides sp. An279 | reverse complement strand
TTTCGCTCCTGTTCTTCGTCAGATAGCCCGCTATCTTCCTCATCACAAAAGCGAAAATGCCTCAAAAACTCATCCCAAATCATCGCACGATAAATTCAAAACAGCTTCTTATATCCCAGACTGAGAATGTGTGCAGACGTGTTTCTCCGCACGCCTGCACGCACAATTCAGAAGTCATTCTTTTTCGCCATAACACAAGTCGCCTGCATCGCCCAGCCCCGGAACAATATACGAGTGAGCATTCAGTTCCGGATCGATAGTAGCACACCACAAGGTAGTCTTTTCTTGAGGAAAAACTTTCTGGATATGTTCTACAGCCTGTCGGCTGGCTATTACCGAAGCAATATGTACGTGCGCAGGCGTTCCCTTGGTCAGCAAGGCTTCATATGCATATTCCATAGAAGCACCCGTAGCAAGCATCGTATCGGTAAGAATCAATGTTTTTCCATCCAGTTTTGGAGAAGCGATGTATTCGATATGAATGTCGAAATGATCTTCATCGATGTATTTGCGGTAAGCCGATACGAAAGCATTCTCGGCATGGTCGAAATAATTGATGAATCCTCGGTGGAGCGGAAGCCCTGCACGCAGAATGGTCGCAATAACCGGACGGACAGCCGGTATGTTTTCCACTGCTTCGGCAAGCGGCGTGCGTATCACCTTCTCTTCATAAGGCAGGTCACGGCTGATTTCGTATGCCATGATTTCCCCGATACGTTCGATATTCCGCCGGAATCGCAAACTGTCTTGCTGGATGTTGACATCGCGCATCTCGGCAAGGAATTGGTTTAACAGTGTGTTGCTGGTACTAAAATCAATAATCTTCATGATGTTCGCTTGATAATTTTTCACAAAGGTACGAAGAAAAAAGGACATTTGTGTAAAAATGTCATGCTATGCCCCGAAGGTTTCGTGGTAAAGAGGGTGAGGGGTATCTTTTTTGAAACAAGGCAATTGCAAACTCCGTGTAGCATATTTGTTACACAAGTATAAAACTTTGCTAATTACGGATTTTTTTCAATAATATCTGCTTCGGATTCAAAAGAAACCACTATTTTTGTAGCGCGAAAAACAAGGGAGATGTGTTGAAGAACATCTTTTTTGAAGCTAACTAAAGAGAACATCAAGCAATAACTAAACATTTGATATAATAACCAATTAATCATTTGAACAATGGCAAATTTAGATCTTACTAAGTACGGTATCACTGGAACCGTAGAAATCGTACACAATCCTTCTTACGATGTATTGTTTGCAGAAGAAACAAAAGCTGGTTTGGAAGGCTTCGAAAAAGGTCAGGTAACTGAACTGGGTGCAGTAAACGTAATGACTGGTATCTACACTGGTCGTTCTCCTAAAGATAAATTCCTGGTAAAAGACGCTACAAGTGAAAACACTGTATGGTGGACTTCTGAAGAATACAAAAACGATAACAAACCTGTTACTACAGAAACTTGGAATGCTTTGAAAGTTTTGGCTGCAAAAGAATTGTCAAACAAGAAACTGTATGTAGTAGATGGTTATTGCGGTGCTAACGAAGCTACTCGTTTGAAAGTTCGTTTTATCATGGAAGTTGCATGGCAGGCTCACTTCGTAACTAACATGTTCATCCGTCCTTCTAAAGAAGAACTGGAATCATTCGAACCTGACTTCGTTGTTTACAACGCTTCTAAGGCTAAAGTTGAAAACTACAAAGAACTGGGCTTGAACTCTGAAACTGCCGTTGTCTTCAACTTGACTACTAAGGAACAAGTTATCCTGAATACTTGGTATGGTGGTGAAATGAAGAAAGGTATGTTCTCTATGATGAACTACTTCAACCCGTTGCGTGGTATCGCTTCTATGCACTGTTCTGCTAACACAGACAAAGAAGGCAAGAGCTCAGCTATCTTCTTCGGTCTGTCTGGTACAGGTAAGACAACTTTGTCTACTGACCCGAAACGTCTGTTGATCGGTGATGACGAACACGGATGGGATAACGAAGGTGTATTCAACTACGAAGGTGGTTGCTATGCTAAGGTTATCAACTTGGATAAGGAATCTGAACCGGATATCTACAACGCCATCAAACGTGACGCTTTGCTGGAAAACGTAACTGTAGATGCTAACGGCAAGATTGACTTCGCTGACAAGAGCGTAACTGAAAACACTCGTGTTTCTTATCCTATCTACCACATCAACAACATCGTTAAACCGGTTTCTAAAGGTCCTCACGCAAAACAAGTTATCTTCTTGTCTGCTGATGCATTCGGTGTATTGCCTCCAGTATCTATCTTGAACGAAGAACAGGCTCAGTACTACTTCCTGTCAGGATTTACTGCTAAGTTGGCTGGTACAGAACGTGGTATCACTGAACCGACTCCGACATTCTCTGCTTGCTTCGGTGCTGCTTTCTTGTCATTGCACCCGACTAAATATGCAGAAGAATTGGTTAAGAAGATGAAGATGACTGGTGCTAAGGCTTACTTGGTTAACACTGGTTGGAACGGAACTGGCAAACGTATTTCTATCCGTGATACTCGTGGTATCATCGACGCTATCCTGGATGGTTCTATCGAAAAAGCTCCTACTAAGACTATTCCTTACTTCGATTTCGTTGTTCCGACAGAATTGCCGGGTGTTGATCCGAAAATCTTGGATCCGCGTGACACTTACGCTGATGCTGCTGAATGGACTAAGAAAGCTGAAGACTTGGCTGGACGTTTCATCAAGAACTTCGCTAAGTTTACAGGTAACGAAGCTGGTAAGGCTTTGGTTGCTGCTGGTCCGAAATTGTAATTTCAATCTCAACCTATATGGCAAAGCGGTCCTCTTTCGTAGAGGACCGCTTTTTTAATGCCTGTTTAAATGCTGTTCAAGCCAAAAGCTCCCTCAAACGAACATAAGTGAGAAGGCTGACTCACTTATGTGAAACGCCCGGGTTACTTATGTGAAACGGTCCACTCACTTATGTTCATCAAAATGCACATTTTGATACCGTTTTACAGTACAACATGGCTTTATTGGAAAATTTAAATAGGCTCTTAAAATTACCATGTTGCTTTATTTGTTATATTTTCCTTGTTTTACAAACTTAAGAACTTTAGTAGAAGATGAAGAATGAAAGGTACGAGCTGAATAAGAATTTGGCTCAAATGTTGAAAGGAGGCGTTATCATGGATGTAACGACTCCGGAGCAAGCAAAGATTGCCGAACAGGCAGGTGCAGTAGCGGTTATGGCATTGGAACGCATTCCGGCTGATATCCGTGCAGCGGGCGGAGTTGCCCGTATGAGCGACCCGAAGATGATACGTGGCATACAGGAAGCTGTCAGTATTCCTGTGATGGCGAAAGTGCGTATCGGACATTTTGTGGAAGCACAGATATTGGAAGCGTTGGAAATCGACTACATCGACGAGAGTGAAGTATTGTCGCCGGCAGACGGTGTGTTCCATATAGACAAGACCCAGTTTAAGGTACCGTTCGTTTGTGGAGCTAAAAACCTGGGCGAGGCATTGCGCCGTATCGCAGAAGGTGCTTCGATGATTCGTACCAAAGGAGAACCGGGCACCGGCGATGTGATTCAGGCAGTGACTCACATGCGCAGCATGATGCGCGACATCCGCCGCGTACAGGCACTTGCCGAAGACGAACTGTACAATGAGGCCAAAGAGCTGGAAGTGCCGTTGGACTTGTTGCGGTATGTACACGAAAACGGAAAGCTTCCCGTAGTGAATTTCGCTGCCGGAGGTGTAGCCACTCCTGCCGATGCCGCCTTGATGATGCAACTGGGGGCTGAAGGTGTGTTTGTCGGTTCCGGTATCTTCAAGTCTGGCAATCCCGAAAAGCGGGCGCGTGCCATTGTCAATGCCGTAACCAACTATAACGACGCTAAGTTATTGGCAGAGGTTTCTACCGATTTGGGCGAAGCCATGGTAGGCATTAACGAAGATGAAATCACCCTGTTGATGGCAGAAAGAGGAAAATAACCGGGAAAGGATATGCTGAAAATAGGTGTTTTGGCGCTGCAAGGAGCTTTCCTTGAGCACGAACAGATGTTGGACCACTTGGGTGTAGCACATTTTCAAATCCGCCAATTATCCGATTTGTCCTGCCCCATGGACGGGCTGATTATACCAGGCGGGGAGAGTACGGCTATCGGCAAGCTTTTGAATAGCCTGGATATGATGTCTCCGCTTAGGGAGAAGGTGAAAGAAGGATTGCCCGTATTCGGTACATGTGCAGGTATGATTCTATTGGCAAATGAAATAGAAAACGACCCGAAGCGCTACTTGCAAGTGATGGACATCTGCGTGAAACGCAATGCATACGGCCGCCAGTTGGGCAGTTTCTTCACTCATGACCTGTTTGCCGGACAAGAAATACCCATGACTTTCATCCGTGCTCCTTATATAAATAAGGCAGGCGCGCAGGTGGAAATCTTGTCAACGGTAGACGGGCACATCGTAGCAGCACGTGAAAAGAACATGTTGGTCTGCTCGTTCCATCCCGAACTGACGGACGATACTACAGTACATGCTTATTTCATCGAGAAGATGGTAAAAAAGGTATAAGCAATTGATTTTTAACGCCGTTGTGAGTATTCTTATCCGAGATTACCACAACGGCTGTTTTTGTTCCCATCGTTTAAATAATATGAAAAAAATAAGCCGATAATTACACGGAATGCTGAAAAAATATAATTTTGCACCGGGTTTTTAGAGGCATGCTTCTTATGTGTACATCCAAGGGGTTGGGTGAAAAACAGTTCATGAATAACAATTATTTAATATATAATTTATGAAAAGAAGCATTTTTCTGATTTTATACGGGTGGTGCACCGTGCAGCTTATGGCGCAGAGTCTGACTGTAAATGGAGTGGTTTTAGACGAATCCAGCCAAGCTGTTATCGGAGCTACTGTACTGGAAGAAGGAACCGAAAACGGAACCATTACCAATTTGGATGGCGAATTTACCTTGCAAGTAGAGAAAGGCAAGGCGTTGGTAATCAGTTATATCGGTTTTGAGACACAGCGCGTACGGGCGGTGAATGAAAAGCAATTGAAAATCATTCTTCACGAAGATTCCGAACTCTTGGACGAAGTGGTTGTAGTAGGCTATGGCGTAAAGCAGAAGCGTTCCACGATGACTACGGCTATTTCGAAAATGGACCAGAAAGTCTTGCAGAACGCAGCTCTTTCTAATGCGGCACAAGCCTTGCAGGGTACTGTCAGCGGCTTGCGTGTAACGAATACTTCCGGAGCGCCGGGAAGCGCGCCTACCATCGTATTGCGTGGCGGGGCGGGAATAGAAAGCGCAGGTTCCCCCTTGGTGGTAGTCGATGGCGTAGTCCGTTCCATGGACGATATCAACCCTTCCGACATCGAATCGATTCAGGTATTGAAGGACGCCGCTTCTACAGCGATTTATGGAGCCCGTGCCAATAATGGCGTGATTCTGGTGCAGACGAAGAAAGGGAAAGCCGGACATACCCAAGTCTCTTATAAATTTAAAGGAGGCATGAACTTTGCCCGTAAAGGTTACGAATACATGGATGCCGAGAATTACATCCGTTTCGGACGATTGGGGCGCATGTACTCGGGCGGAAGCATTACGGATATCGACAATACAAGAGGATACGGTGCCGTATACGGCGCCAATAACCCTGACCAGTATGCAATCCGCTATTTGGACGGGAACGAGAACTTGTTGCAAGAAGGTTGGAAACAAATGACCGATCCGGTAACAGGCAGGCAAATCGTATTCAAGGATTACGGGACTACCCTGCGTGACGAGGTGTACAAAGACCCTGCTTTTACACAAGACCACTACTTGAGCTTTAACGGAGGAAGCGAAAAAGGCACGTTCGCCGCATCATTAGGGTATTATTCCGAAGACGGAACGGTAAAAGGCACGGAATACCGCCGGTTCAGCGGTACGTTGAACGGGAATTATAAGGTATTGCCCATTTTGAATATCAAAGGAGGAGTAAGTTTTTCCACCTCTACTGCTCCGGAATTGTATTACGACGACATGGCAGACCTTTTCGAGCGTATGCAGAGTATGGAACCTACCTGGAAACCTTTCTTCGACGACGGGTCGCCTAATTATGGCTACGGCAAGCGTGACGGCAATCCGCTCTATTGGCTGGACAAACTGACGAATAAGAACAATACACGTAAGACAACGCTGAATATCGGCGCCGATTTGGAACTGATAAAAGACAAGCTGTTCTTGCGCGAAAACAGTTCGGTTTATTATGAAGACTATACAAGGGAATTGTTCGATAAGGAATACCGTGACTATTGGAACGTGAATACAGAACGGAAGGCTTCGTTTGATTATCAGCGCACCATCCAGCAGCAGCATAGCGTGCAGCTGGAATATACCGATACGTTTAAAGAAGACCACAATTTCTCGGCAATGCTGGGAGGGGAATATTTTGAGAATCAGTATACCGAATACAGCGGAACCGGCCAGGGAGCACCTTTCGATGATATTCCTACCCTGAACGCATCGGGAAACGAAAATATGACTGCGTATTCATACCGTGAAGGATACCGCATCGCTTCGTTCTTCGGACGGGTGACTTACGATTACAAACGCCGGTATTTGTTTACGGCTGTAGCCCGCTACGATGGCATTTCCCGTTTGTCCGACAACCGCTGGGGATTCTTCCCGGGGGTGTCTGCCGGTTGGAATATCCACGAAGAAGCTTTCTTTCACAACAGCCCGCTTGCCAATGTGGTCTCTACGCTAAAGCCTCGTATTTCGTACGGCATCAACGGCAATGTGAACGGCATCAACAATTACGACGTATATGGGCTGTACGGGCAAGCCAGCGGCACACATCCGTATAACGGAGTGAACGGCATTCTGAATACGGCAGTTATCAATTCGCAACTGCGCTGGGAAAAGAGCAAATCTTTCGAAGCAGGTTTAGACCTTGGCTTTCTGAACAACCGTTTCAATCTGATTCTGGATTATTATAACCGTACGACTTCCGACTTATTGACCGATGTAAACCTGCCCGGGTACACAGGATTCGATTCGTTTAAGACCAATTTGGGAACGTTGCGTAACAGCGGGTTCGAGGTGGAAGGCAACCTAAACCTGATTTCCAATCCGAAAGGATTCAACTGGAATTTCTCTTTTAACGCTTCGTATGTGTTCAATAAAATTGTGAAATTGCCCGATAATGGCAATGAGAACAACCGTCAGGGCGGATCTCAAGTTTGGGACCCGGCATCTCAACAGGTCATTTGGGTAGGAGGATACCAGGAAGGTCATACGTTGGGCGATATTTATGCATATCAGCAGGTAAAAATCTTGAGAGACGAAAGCGAAGTGGCGCAATTGGCAGGAAACCGTATGGATATGATTGCAGGACTGTACGGGCCGAATGTCAGCGAGGCAGACCGCCAACGTTACGGACTGACCAAGCCGATTGAAGCCGGCGATGTGCTTTGGGCAGACTTGAACGGCGATAATGTCATTGACCAGCTGGACCGCGTAAAGGTCGGAAACATCTATCCGAAATGGACCGGCGGCTTCAGCACTACCCTTTCGTATAAAAATGTCTCGCTTTACGGGCGGTTCGACTTTGCAGTCGGGCATACCATCTTGAACATGGTGGCGATGCGTTCTATCGGGCAGTCGGTCGGATTCAAGAACATCATTGCCGACGGGCTGGATTGCTGGACAAGCGAAAATCCGGATACAGACCTGCCTAAGTCATACTACGATGATTCCACCAATAAGAAGAACCTTTACCGCGATACGGCAGGAAGTGACATTACGAGCGTAGACAACCGTAGTTCCCGTTTCTATGAAAAGGGCGACTATTTGGCTTTGCGTGAATTGACATGGAGTTGGAAGCTGCCTGAGAAATGGGTTTCCAAGATTCATAGCACCGATGTTTCATTGTATATTACAGGGCAGAATCTGTTTTACATTACGGGATATAGCGGCACGTCTCCCGAAGCTCCGTTGGTTTATCCGGGAGTCGATACCGGACGTTATCCGACTCCGCGTACCGTATTGGTCGGTGCGTCTATTTCATTCTAACTTTAAAAAACGTATGATGATTATGAAGAAAACAATACAGATGTCAGTTTTGGGCGTGATAGCGGCATGCTCATTTAGCAGTTGCCTGGATATGACCCCAATCAGCGAAATTACCGATGAAAATATGTGGAAGAACGAAGGGCATTTCACTTCCTTCATGTATGGCATACACAGCCGCTTGCGTGATGCCGATGCGCAAAATCTGTTTATGTTGGGCGAATTGCGTTCGGACATTTACAATACAGGCATCGGCTGGACGGGCGAAAGCAATCAGGTAGAAGAAATCACTTCCAATACACTGACCGAAGAACGTCCGGGCATTGAGAATTACGGCGGACTGTATTACAATATCAATCAAATCAACCTGTTTCTCTCACGGGCTGAAACCACAGACTTATTAAGTGAAGCCGACCGCAATTATTACTTGGGCGAAGCGTATGGGCTGCGTGCCTTCTATTATTTCCATTTATTACGCTCGTGGGGCAATGTAGTATGGAATGCCGACCCCAGTTTAGGTTTTGAAGTAGGCAACTTAGAGCGTCCGGCTACGGATGCGTCAACCGTAATGCAGTATATCAAAGACGATATTGCGTCATCTGAAACAGCTTTTGGAGACGATTATTCGTTCCGTGCCGGGCGTTCGTTGTGGTCGAAGGCGGCAACACTGACTTTAAAAGCGGAAGCTTACCTTTGGTCCAGCAGGCAAATGAATGGCGGAACGGCTGATGCACAGACAGCTTTAGAGGCGTTGAACGATGTGCAGACGCATATCTCGCGTACAGAATTGGATTTGCTGCCCGATTTTGCCTCTGTGTTCGATTACGAAAATAAGGGCAATAACGAAATTATCTTCTCGCTGCATGCGGCTTACAACGAGGCGGATTTGTTTAACGGAGAATGGCGCAACCGCATGGTGCCGCAACAGACCACGTTGAGCAGTTATTACGAAAGCGACGGTTCGCCCATCAGCCTGAACTTTAACGGCAATGTATATTATCCGCTCCGCGAAGAACTGTACAGCCAGTTTGATGAAACAGACACACGCTTGAGCGGAACATTGCGGGCTGTTTATAGCAAAGACGAATCAGGAACGGTTGCATACGTCGGTTGTTTTGCTTATAAATTCCGGGGCATGACACCTGCCGGCGCTTCATACCGGGAGTTTTGCGACGATTACCCCATTTACCGTTATGCCGATGTGTTATTGCTGAAGGCAGAGGCGGAAGCGGTGCTTGGCAGTGACCCTGCAGAAGAAATCAATCAGATTCGTCAGCGGGCGTATGCCGGAGCGTACGAGGAAGCGTCAATGGGTTATCCGCATCTGGCAGGAGACAACGAAGGAATCAACGAAGTGCTTTTGCGTGAACGTTTGCGCGAGTTTATGTTCGAAGGAAAACGCTGGTACGACCTTCGCCGTTTCGGACAAGAATACGTCATGAAATATTCGTCCTTGCAAAACCCGGACCATTTGCTTTGGCCCATCGATACAGACACCATGACAGATAATCCGGCATTGACACAAACACCGGGATACGAATAAGTTTGTGAGTTTTTAAGTTTATGAGTTTTTGAGTTTATCATATTGTTTGTATATTCGCAATTGGATTTTTACCACAAAGGACACAGCGTTTTTCTCTAAAAAAATCATTCCTGTGTGATACTCTGTGCCCTCTGTGGTAAAATCCAACAAAACTCACAAACTTAAAAACTCAAAAACTCATGAAACACGTATTAATCGCAACCCTGCTTCTGCCCCTGATGGCGTGCGGAGGAGGACAAACACAGGCAACCGCCGAAGTTACCCAAGACAGTGTAAAGAATCAAGTAGTGGAAACCATCATGTCACGCCGTAGCATCCGCCAGTATAAACCGCAGGCGGTAGAGCGTGAAAAGATGCAGACTATTGTCGAATGCGGTATCAATGCCCCCAATGCCATGAACCGCCAACCTTGGGAAATCCGTGTCGTAGACAATCCCAATTATATTAACGGCATAACCGAATTATATAAGAAAGCCAATCCGAAAGCCGCGTCAGACTCTACATTCCGCAATATGTTCCGCAATGCACCTACGGTAGTCTTTATCGGGCACGATACAAAATCAGAAAGTTCGCCTTTCGACTGCGGTTTGTTGGCTGAAAACATGATGATTTCAGCTTGGTCTATGGGGATAGGAAGTTGTTGTTTGGGAAGTCCCGCCCGCTTTATGAAGAGTCCTGAAGCGGCTGAATACTTGAAAAAGCTAAACTTCAGTGAAGGTTACGAACTGTTATATTGCATCGGCTTCGGCTATCCCGATGAGACTCCAACCGCCAAGCCTCGTGAAGCAGACAAAATCCAATTTATCGAGTGAAATATATCACTATTGCAAAATTTAAATGTAGAAAAAACAGAGGCATAATGTAATCTTATTTAAGGATGCAGTTCCATACGAAGGCGTATTGTCAAGAGCAACTTCTGCAAACGGCGTATGGGTTTTGCCGCATGACTTTACCCGTTATGAAGATATTGAAGACGCAAGAACGAAGAACTACCTGTTGTTCAAGGCTAATGATGGTGCTAAGCACGCTTTGTCGTTGACTGCAACGTTGGGCAACACCACCATCAAGACAGCTTATGATTTGGGCGCAAGCTTGAAGAAAATAGGCAAAGTGGAAGTATATCCTAATAATCTGACTAACTGTGCTGTAAATAAGGAATATGTTCCGACTTATTCAACTTCATCTGTTGATGCCAATGCCGTTTACGACTATTGGTTGACTTTTGAACAATCTGCAGACAATCTGAAAGCTGTTCAGCTGTATGGCGCAGAAATCGTTAACGATGGACACTCTTTCAGATATACAAGAGACACAGGTGTAAACAATTCTGTTAAATTGGTCTACAACTATATTTTGATGGACGGAACTGTAGTAGAGGGTGATAAAGCGCCTATATTTACTGCATTGATGCGCGAAGAAATGGCTACAGAACATACTGTAACATTAGAACGCCTGAATGTTCCGATGGATGCAAAATACATTGATGGAAAAGACAACAAAGAATTGACTTGGATTGATAATTGGATTTGGAGTAATAACGGCGAAAAAGTATTTGCATTGAATACTGAAGCATACTCTTTGACTGAATTGCTTAACGGAATGAGTGATGTAGAAAAAGCAGTATGGAATAGTGCAATTGCAAACAACTCCGTGAAACTGACCGTTATTGGTGGTGAAGGTGACAATAACCAAGATAATGACAATGACGATATGGGTCACAATGTCCGTTATTCTGTTGACACAAAGAACAATACCATTACTTTCCAGTTCTGTGTATCTTATGGATATCCATACAACTTCAGCTTGAACAACGCATACCAGTTGACTTTGACTGTAAACGATCAAGATACCCAGACTCCGGTAGCATCTATCGTATTGCCGTTTGAATTTACTCAACCGACTTTGGATATCACTCGTGAAAACGGTGAAAAGGCTATTTGGACCAGCGATACAGAATTGAGACTGTATGGTGATAAAGTTGGTAATTATATGTATGCTCCGCTCTTTGAAGCATTCACTACTGCATATGAAAAGGAATATAGCAAATTTATACCTAATGCAGAATATTATGTACTGAAAGGTAATCCTAAATATAACATTTATGATGGTAAAATTATGGATTACACTTATGACAAATTGAATGCACCGTTAACAGAAATTGCTTATTCAAGTAAGGCTGAAGAATGGGAGACCTATATTCACAAGGGTGATGTTAACAGTAGCGAAATTGAAATCTTCGCTGAATATAATTTCTATGGAGTATATCCAGCAACAGAAGAGCAAGTAAAAGACTTTACATTAGTATTTGCAAGCTTACTGGGTGATGCAAAAGAAGTTAAGACTAAAGCATCTGAATACATTTCTAATAATGTAACCCGTGAAGTTATCTTGAAAGATACAGATTTCACTTTGACCGATGCATTAGGTAATCCATTCTATCTATTTGATGGTATTACAGCTGATGGTAATATTGATCCGCGAGATGAAATGAACCAACGTCAAGGCTTTGAAGAAGATACTGAAGGTTTTGCACGTAATTTCGTTCTTGCAAATGCAAATATCACTGCAGTAGATAAAAATGGTAAGACTATTTTTGATAAGGCTAAGGGTAGTATTATTGTAGGTACAGCAGGAACTGCAGTTGTTGATCCAGATGGTTCAATAACTATTACTCAAGGTTATGCAGGATTCTATGAAAATCTTTATACTAAGACCAATGGTTGGGCAGTATCAGGTCCTTATGAAGATAAGGTTGTTGTCGTTAACTTGCCAGCTAAACAAGCGAATAAGAAAGAAGGTTTGCCTGCTGTTCCAGGTGGCATCATGATTCAGTTGCCTAATAATATCGGTACAACTGAGCCTATAACTCTCAAGTTCGAATTGGTTGACGTATTCGGTGTTACTAAGACTCTGTCTGTAACTGTAAAAGCAGCGAAGTAATAACAGCCTAAGCAAAACAATTCAGAATTAACACTGCTTACTAAGATAAGAGAGGCGTTCCCAATCTCATAATGGGAAACGCCTCCCTTTCTTTTTATCTTTACATTAACCTTTAAATTACGGATATGAAAAAATGAATTCCACATTTCACCCAATGAACTGTAAGGACGTATCGCATATGCCCTGAAATCATCCGCGTGGATAAGTTGGCGCATTCAGGGCGTATGCGATACGCCCCTACATAGAATAGAAAATCGCAAATAGACAAATAGTAAATCAGACGGTTTTCCAGTCCTCCACCGTCCCCGTTTCGGAAGAGAAGTTCACACCTATTTTATATAAGGTGCGCGGGTCGGCTTCGTAGGGTCGGGCATAGCCTTTCGCCTCTATCTGCGCCAAAGCCTCGTCCGCCGTGCCGTCGCGCTTGAACTCGAAAATATAGATGTAGTCATCCGTCTCCACGATGCAGTCGGCACGCCCCTGGCTCTGTTCTTTCTCCGTATAGACCGTGTAGACGCTTATCAGGCGGAAGATGAGGTAAAGCGTATAGTGGAAGAAGCGTTCCTTTTCCGCCTCGTCCTTCTTGGCACGCATTGAGTATGGGATACTGGCAAGAAAAGAAGTAAACAGCTTGCGGAGTTGTTCCAAATCGCCTTGACGCATGGAAACAACCACACTCCGTATCCAGCCGCCCAGGTTTTCCTGAGGCTGCAAATAACTGGAAGCAACCAACGATACAAAGCCGCTCTTCACTTCGTTGTTCGGGAAGTCGAGCAGGAATGTACCGAAATCACTGTCGTAGCCCTTGATGGTCAGGTATCCGCTCTGGTAAATCATCGGCAGGGGCTTTTCCACATCCGCCTTATAATCGACAAACTCCTTGTCCTCGTAATATTTGCCGGTCATTCCGTTCAGGTCCTCCTGCGTATGGTTCAGCAGGCGGACCAGATAGGTGGGTGTGCCGCTGGAGAACCAATAGTCACGGAGTGCCTTTTTGGCAAACGCGTTCAGCAGGCTGAACGGGTTGTATATGTCCGTCAGGTTGCCGCTGAAGTGATAGCCGTCATACCGGTGCTTCAGCATGTCCAGCATCCCTTCTTCAGTAACCTTATATTTTGTAGCCAATGCCTTGATAGGCTCGGCAAAATAACGCTCCAGCTCTTCCTGTGTGATGCCGCAAAGCGTTTCATACTGCTCGTCCATGCTGATGTCGCTCGGCTGGTTGAACCCGCTGAACACACTTACCTGAGAGAACTTGGTCACGCCCGTCAGCAGCACGAACTGAAGGTCTTCATCCGCCAATTTAAAGGTGGAATAGAAACTCTTTAATATTTCCCTATGGATGTCTTCCAGCAGACGCTCCTTCCCGTCTATCGTGGCCGTGTATCCCGTATCCAGCACATCGAGTATCGGCTTGTCGTATTCGTCTACCAGCACCACGCACCGCCTGCCGTACCGCTGGTGCGCCTGCTGCAGCACGTAGGCAAACCGCTTGCCTATATCCTCAAATTCTGTAGTTCGCCCGTATTCCTTTTCCCATGTGCCGACCGTACCTCCTATGATATCATCCAGTTTGCCCGATCTTGTAAAGTCAGTCCCGTTAAAGTCGATATGGAACACGGGGTATTCCGCCCACTCGGTTTCCAATTTGTCAATAGCAAGCCCCTTGAACAGTTCTTTCCGCCCTTGGAAATAGCATTTCAAGGTAGAGACCAGCAGGCTCTTGCCGAACCGGCGCGGACGGCTCAGGAAATAGATTTTCCCCTCGTTCACTAACCGGTAAATCAAACCGGTCTTGTCGACATATACATAACCGTCTTCTATAATCTGGTCAAAGCTCTGGATTCCTATCGGGTACTTCATCGTGCATCAAGTTTTGGATTTACGCAAAGAAACAAAATTATTCTGAAAGGGGCCATAAAAAAGCGGCTCAAAAAAGCCGCTTTTTTATGGTTTTTTATTGATGCGAATCAGGAGTTAAACGTAGTTATGTTTCACAGGAGTTATCACTTCGTTCAGGAGTTAAAGACCAATAGTCCTGCTTCTGAAAACAATGTAAGAGGTATTGGCATCTAACTCCCAGCCCACCAAGTGGGCGATAACTCCATCTAACTCCCTTTTAACTCCTGATTGACATTCTTGACTGATAAATATTATACTTTGTACGGTATGAAAATGTGCATAGTATAATAGACTAATTGCTCCCATAAGTGGCCTTGATTATCTCTATCACCTTGTCTATATCCAGAAATTTCCCAATAGCAGGATTTGGGTTACTGTCCGCATCTTCTTTTATAGATTTTGCCTCCCTTAATCCATTTTTAATAGCCTCTTCTATAGCTTCTTTCGGCAATGCCAACCGTATCTCATTGCGAATCAGCTCTGTTATTTTCGATTCATCGGGAAACATATCCGTTACTTGTTGGGAGATGCTTTCTTTGATAGAGTCCTGTATTTTATTCAATACTTCATCATCTGTTGGCGTCTTTTGCTTGTTCTTTTCCAGTTCCATTGTCACATTGACTAAATAACGGAGAAAATCATAATATTCTTTGCTTCCGTCATTCTTTTTATTATTTTTACAACAACATACGGCTCCGCATATTATCGTGCATATGACGATTAATGCAATGGGAACTGCCATTGTCATTGAAAAACTGCCGATTATTTCTATGCATTCATCATTTGCTTTGCATAAACAGGCAATCAGGCCTATGAAGACAATTGCAACAAAAACGGTTCCAATTATCCATACCATAGTCTCATTTTTTGTGCCTGCATGTTCTTGCAAGTACTCTCTAAGGAGCTTTTTAAGGTCTGTTGCATTTTCGTCCATACGCTTGTATTATTTAAGTTTAACATAATTTTCCACTTTAAATATGCGGGAAGGCTCCAGCCTCTTCCGCATCTGTGCAATCCGCTTGTCCAGATTTCCGCTGTTTATCAGATACCGCTCGATGGCCAGCTGCTGTTGAAGGGTATCATTGTTCAGGTCATCGTCTAAAAAATACAATGTCGGGATTATGTCTTTATATGCACGTCCTTCGGTATGCATTTCGATAGCCTTGCTGTAGTTCAACACGGCCAGTTCTGCATTATAGTTCCACGCAAGACGTTCCAGTCCGTCGCTTCCGGCTTTCGATTTCAGGAAATCCCTCAGTTTCGGGCTCAGTTCCTCGCTTCCTTTATGATTGGCAATGTAGCGGTACAGTTTCTTGTAGCTTTCTTTATTCTTTACTTGCATGTACTCTGTCTGTGTCTCGCCGTTTGCATCATTGTCCTCACGGTTGTTCATAATGTCACCGTGCGCATACTTGTCAGCATCTTTATAAAGCAGCAACAAAGCGTTGTAAAGCCTTCTCCAATATTCGGTATAAAGATTGATATCCCCTAAAAAGTAGGAAATGAATAGAGTGGGATTGTTGAGTGGGAGAAGAATGTCGGCTATTTTCGCCAAGCATGTCAAATTGTCAACAACGAAAAAGTTTAAAGCGTCTATTTTTACTTTGAACGGATCGGAATATCTTTCAGGTTCCAGCCCATATTGCCGGAGTATGTCGCTGATATCCTCGCTGCTTTCGAAACAGGTGGTTATCGAACCTATCAACGTGTCGAAATTGAACCCTCCTTTGTCCCTTCTGATATTGAATACCCTGTCGAAAATTGTTTCATTCATCAGGAACTTAAAACGCAGGTTCTGTATATTCTGGCTTAGCGTGTTGATTTGTTTGTACCTGCCCATCAGGTTGCTGGAATAAATGTCTTTGATGCACTCGGACTTCTTGCACCGGATGCGCAATGACAGATACCGGTAAATCAGTTCTTCCACGTCGGGCGACAAAGGCAGCTTGTGCAAAGACACGTCTTCATCAATGTCTTTCCCGAACAGGTCCTTCATTTTTTCAATTTCCAGCATGTTCACACTGTCGTAGCGCCTATACAGGATGGTAATGATATGGTTCACCAGCCTTTCTATATCCGTCAAGAAGGCGGTAATGGCGTCTATCCTGCCGTTCTTTTCTCCCTCATGGTCCAAATGCCGGGCTATGCGCAGGTAGAAATTCAAGATTTCAAGGATTTGGCGGAACATCAGGACGGCATTGTTCTCGCTGCCTGCCTTGTCGAAAAATATACCGGCTTCCATATACAGCAAGATGGATTTTTCCAAGGAAGTCAACTCGTCATCCAGGTCGAACGTAGCATTGCATTCCTTTGAGTTTCCCTTTTCATAGAAACTGTAGAACGATGCAAACAGCTTCTCAAGGAAATACCTGTTGATTTTACAACTGTCATCCGAACAGCCTAACATAACATTGGCAAGCCCTTTCAGCGTGTTGGCTATCAAGGTCAGATGGGTTTCTTGCATACTTGCCATTTGGGTGCCGTGCCCGATGAGCCACAACATCAAGCCTACCGCTTTCGATTTCCCTTTCTCGCCGTATGAAAGGTTGAGGATACGTTTTATAATGGAATCGAAACTGAGGTTATAGTATTTGCAGGCATAACACGGAAGCCTTCTTCCCTTTTCGAAAAGCACGTTGCGGTGGCGCATGCAATCCTGTGACTTATGGAGCAGGCTATCGTCAACTTTCAGTTCGTACAATAACTTTTCAACCTTTTCTGTACAACCGCAATGAGCAGCCTCTGGCATTGTTTTTTTGGAAATGTATCTTGCAACGCTGTGTATGTCCCCCAGCCCTTCCGTCTCTTGGAAAGGGCTGTCAAACATGCCGCCGATTTTCTTGCTGCACTCAAAATACTTCACATTGAAGCTGGATGACAATTCCTTGGTCAGCTTGTCAGCAAAGCACTTCAAGTCAAACCCGTTCAGTTCCATGGAGCGGAACAGGTTGTTGTCACTCGCTTTTGTAAGCCCGTTTTTGTAATAAAGGATGTCTCCCAGCTTTTGGAAAAAGTCTGAATATATCATGGGCTTGTCCGAATCATTGACAAAGACATGCAGGTAGAAGAACTCTGATTCGGCAAGCTCCAGGTTGTCGCGCGTTATGCCTTCCGTTTCCATTTTCTCCAGTACAGAAAGTTTGGCAAGGGTAGGAAGGTAGGCAAGGCGGAGGTCGTAGAAAAAGGATTGCCGCATCAAGACGGCATATTTCTCAGGCGAGAGGATGCGCGATAGCTCGTAGCTCAAATGGTCTGCCTGAAAAGCGTATGACGGTGGGGTATCGCTTTCCCATCCTGAAGTATTCCCTTTATTCTGATGCGTCGGGTTGTTTTTCGCTTTATACAGCACAGCCTTTCTGTGCAGACTGGCATCGTTCTCTATCTTATATTTCAGGCTAAGCGCTTTCTCATCCAGCAGGCGGTAGTCTATCAGTCTTTTCCCCAGCTCGCTATAGGTGGTGTATGCCGAGTCGAATGTCTTCCTCTTTTCATAAGCGACCCCCAGCTTAAGCATGTTGCGCACAATGAACAGCATGTTCGAAATCCAATGGGCATCCTCATTGAAATCTGAACCTTTAATTTGGTTGACGACAAGCTGCAGCCCTGTCTGGTATTCATAGATGGCCTGCGAGTAGTCTTCGTCTGCCAAGTAGATGTCGGCAAGAATATGGTGGATGCTGGCAAGCGCATGGAGGTCTGTGTCCGACAACCGGTTCCTCTTGCTTGTATAGTATTCCAACAAATGCATATAATGCCGCTTGACGGGCAAGGAGCCGTCTTTCGAGAAATGGAACAATGCCGAGATGTCCTCTATCCGCTTCGAGAGGAAAGAAATCTCTTCCGATATCTTCATCGGGAACTTGAACTGGTATAGCCCCGACTGGACCGTTGCCAGATGCGTCTGCCCCAACAGGGCAATGATGGTGCTCAGGAAATCGCGCAGTTCGGGTGTCCGGTTCATGTCCAGCAGTTCGGGAATATGTTCCAGATTCCTCCATGAAAACCCTATATTATGGTATTTGAACACATGGCTGATCATAAACGAAGTGGATACCAGCAGCCTGTCCTCATAGATTTTCGATTTGCTGATCATCGCCTGCATGATCGGGTAGGCAAGGTAATGGATGAAGCCTATCTTCTGTATATCCTTGATGCCGAACGAGAGATAATAGCTGTAATCGTCTTCCAATACGTATTTTTTGACCCGTGTGAGATATTCACGGCTGCGGATGTCCTTTTCAAAATAAACGGCGATTTTCTTGGGGGAACCGTTGCTCATGTATGCCAGGTACATCACGTACTGGTACAGGAAAGACGTGTTCCGGAAGTTGCGCTTTTCCTTGTTTAGCCAGGTCTTGTTGGCATACCGGTGGTAATCGGCAAGGTTAGGTTTATCCGCCTCGCCTGGGGCAAAAAGGAACTGGCAAATATATTGTTCTGCCATGGCGGTAATGTCGGCCGATGAATCGCCGTATTTAAAGAAGCTGTTCACGTTAATGACGCCATCGAACACGCTGCTTATCGCAAATTCGCGGTCGGAGACATCGGCCAGATAGGCGTCATACAACTCACGCCCCGCAATGAAGATGAATTTTGCTTTCACCGTGGAAAGGAAATATTTCATATTCCCAAGGGTCTTCATCAGCTCTTTCTTCCTTTTCCGCGCATTCATAGTGCCCGAAAAGCCGCTGGCCGACAACTCATACGCAGGGATGCCGTCGTTTTCGTCCGGTTGCAGAAGTCCGTCTTCCGGCGTTTCTACTTTGTCAAGTTCGTCCATGACAAAGACAAACCGTACGTGATGGAAACGCAGGCTGTCTATTTCCTCGAATATATCCACCAGCGACTGTTCCATCTCACGGACGGAAGCACGGTCAAACTTCTTTTTCTTCAATATCATCGGAATCCGCTGGAATACGGACGAATAATCTTCATCGATGGCTGCTATGCTACGGAGGTAAAGATGGTGTATATTCTCTTTGATGCCTTCGAGTGTAGGAAACGAAAAATGGGAGGCCAATATGCAGGCTTTTTTCCAGGCGTAGTGCATCAGGCCATAAGATATGGCGACGGCAAGACCGCAGGCAAGTATCCGGTATTCTTTCAAGAACCAGTCACTCGCTTGCGTGAAGAAGAGTATCCAGTTGTTTTGGATGTCTGTAAGATTGACCTGCAGCGGATGAATCTCGTATGCAATCCAAGTGGTTAAAACCGTATGGAGGCACAGCACTATAAACGAGGGCAGGCAATGCCGCTCCGGGCGATTGGCATATTTGGCAAACTCATCGTGCACGCTTTTCACTATCAGCCGCAGGATTTCGTCGTTATGCGAAAGCAGCTCGTTGCCGATGTTGATATGTATAGGGATATACTGTATTTTCCGGTTGCCATTGTCCACGTCCTTTTCCTCTTCCGTGTTTGCCCCCTTCCTGTTATGGCAAAACCTTAATGTGTGCGTGCAGAAAAGGATGATGCCCGCCAACAGGATAAGGCACAAAGTCAACCCCCACCCGCAAGGCTTGGTGAAGCTTTCCGTCCCCCTGACGAGTATGCAGCTTGCGATTGTCCAAACCGGGAAAAGCACCCTGATTACATCAAAACAGATCCTGGTAGCGGGACGGTGCTGGTGCCGGACCAGCTCGTACAATGCTTTCCCCACAAAGCTTGATTTCCCCATGCCGCGAAAGCCGGTTATCAGATAGGCACCGGTCAAGGTCTTTTCATTGGAAATCCAGTTTTTCAGCTTGCTGATAATGGTGCGGCGGCCTACAAATCCATAGTCGCCCAGCTTGTCCGAGTTCGTTTGGTGGTACTGCTGGAAACCGGGCAAGGGGATGAGTATATGGTCGATGTTCGACGTGTATTCATTAAACATATTTTGGGGCTTTTCTCCTGCTTTCATCTGGTTAGAGTTAAGGTTTCGATAAAGTCATATTACAGTGCTGAGCAATGGATAACCTTCACAAATAATAACTATCATGTGCAAAAGGCATAATCGCATAAAGATAAATAAAGAAAAGAGAGGCAATCCTCAATACAAGATTGAGAACGCCTCTCTTATCTTAGGTAAGCATTTGGTTATTTAAATCACTTTGATTACCACCTTTGTATTATTTAAGCGTGATATCAATGTATTTATAACTTTCCGGATTTTCATGTCCGAATACGTCAACCAAAGTAAACTTCAATTCAGCACCCTTGATGTCAGATACCGGCGGATTTTCCGTCAATACTGTTGTGAATATGAATTCTTGAGCGTCTGCATCAAACGAAACCTTGAAGTATTCATCGTTTACACCACCTGTTGCCAAATGGCAATCTTTAATCTGGTTAGCGGTAAGTCTTGTGATATCAGTATTGCCTTCTTTGAGTTTCAAGATATCGGCAGCTTTTATACGGGTAGGGGTAGTACTGCCATAAACAATCTTTTCATGGACAGGTGCTTTCTTATCATCGTACTTCTTCCATTCCGAAGTCAGTCCGTTACCGCAAACCAATCTCATCTTGAAGTTCTTGTCTGCCGGAGCATCTACTTCGTAGTCATTATCATCAGATTCAGAAGAAATGTCTTTGTAAACATATCCTACAGTCACATTGTAAACCTTATCAGTAGTATTCTTATCTGAGAAGAGTTTAGCTGCTTCATCCATGTTATCTACATTAAGATAGAATCCATAACGAGCGTTATTGTCCAAATCAGAGTTGAATACAATCTGATCGTTATCGCTGGTGAATGTATAATTCCAGTCTACAATTGCATTATCTGCTGTAGAAATGCCATTGAATGCAGTACCCAAATTATGAACAACCAGATTATTATTCCAGTTATGGATATCTACAACCACTTCCTTAGCACCGTTTGTCAACTGGTTATTCTTCATAGAGAATTCAGCTGGGAATGTAGGCATTTCCTTAGTGAACGATACTTTAACAGTTCTTACAACAGCTTCTTTTTCATTTCTGATATTGAAGGTTCCGCTATAAGTTCCACCGTCTTTGTACATCGAAGGACTGCTATACAACACAATCTTCATTGTCTCTGCATTGTACGGGTTTGTCCGATTGCCATTTTCATCAACGAATTCAACATTAAATCCAGACTTATAGGTATTGCCGTTTTTGCTTACAACCGGATTGTTTTCATAATCAACCGTCCAATCGGTCATGCGGTAGTACATACTTTGTTTGAACAACTGGGTCAATTCGGCAGGTATAGGAATTTCTTCGATAACAGTAGAACTAATATCGGTCGGAGTATACTTAATATCTGTTACTTCTACCTGAGCGATATTGCCTACAGATACATAAAACGCTTTACCGTCCGGGTCAACCAATGTACCATCTTGATTGATGGCATATACACGGAAACCGATGATATCGCCATTAGCACTTTCGTCTTTAATGTTCAAAGTGATTTCTCTTGAAGTGGTGATTTGATTCAGACCTTCAATCTTTCCAGCATAAGAGTTCCATGCATTGATTTCAGACGGAGCACTTTCTACGGCACGTTGTGAATCCAGTGTCACATAGAAACCATAGATACCTGCCAAATCTGCTTCAGGTTGATCTTCATAACCCAGTCTTACAGTAAATGCTTCATTAGGTTTAGCCATGAAGAAATTTTGTGAATTTCGTTCATCTCCACCATAATACCAATCTTGTTTATTACCGTAAATTGTCCGTGTGTAACCTGCATCAATTCCATCTACTTCAGTCAAGAAATTTGTACCATCTTCTTGAAGTTCACCTTCAGCATCCAAATCCCATGCTTTATCAAACAACAAATTCTGATTCTCATCTACAACCCAAGTACGTCCGTCATTATCATTGGTATAGTCGTTGTTTTTTTCTTCAGCATAGTAATAACGATTACGTATATTATAATAAGGTACATCGTCAACCATGAACTGTAAGTTGTAATGATAATCGTACTCATTGCCCAAGGTCAAATTGTATTCACTGGTTACGTAACGTTCGGTGTCTTCCGGAGTATCCTTAACAGCTACGGCATAAAGGATGTCTTTAAGCTCTTTCATCTTTTCTACTTCCATGCCTTCTTTGTAGTCGTACTTAGAAGCGGCATTATAAGCTTCATCTTTGTAGTTCGTTTCGTTCAATTTGAACTTCACTTGCCACAAGCCGTTAGCGGAAATACCGCGGGTAGCCACACCTTTCACAGGTTCTACGCTTTCGATGGTTACCAAATCATCCAAGGTAGCTTTATCAGAGCTAACAAATGAAATTTGTTGCGGAGTCAGCACAGCATTGGTTGGAGATACGCGGATAACGATAGAATCGGATAAGAAAGCACGTTCGCCTTTCTTGAATTCACGTTGGTTAGCGACTTCGTACACACCGGCTTCTACTTCGTCTTTACCGAATGTATAATCTACGCGTGCAACGGCAGTACGCAAATCCAAAGTAGTATGAGCACCTTGAACAATGCTATTGTTACTACCATTCAACTTATAGTTCATAACGGTCACAAATGTTACAGCCTTGCTGAATGCAGCAGAAATCACATCCAGTTCAGCACCAACAGTTTCAGTCACCTGCTCTGCAATCTTGTTAGCCATTTCTTCGGTCAACTGACCAGCTTCGATGGCTTCGATTGAAGCTTTCAAAGCATCAATGTCTGCACCTGTCAGAGCCTTATATTCTTCCAAAGCAGCAAGCTGTCCCTCAATGGCAGTTTTGTTGGCAGCAATCTGCTTTGCGTTTTCAGCCACAGAAGCTTCCAGATCGGTGATGGCGTTCTGCAAATTGGTGTCAGCTTGCGCCAAGGCTTCCAGTGAAGCTTCAGTGTTAGTCTTGAACTGTTCCAAAGTCTGGATGCTGCCCGAAATGCCTGCCAATGTTTCGTTAACAGTAGCAATAGCAGCTTGCAGCTCTTCTTTGTCTGCAGTAGCGGCAGCTTGCAGTTCAGCCTTTGCAGCCTCCAAGTCAGCCTTTGCAGCTTCAATGGCAGCGTTTTGAGCAGCCAGAGCAGCTTGTTGGGCTGCACTTTCGGCAGCGTCAATTGCGCTTTGCAAACCGCTTTGTGCAGATTGCAAACTGCTGATAGTGCTTTCTATCGCAGTAATCTTGGCGCTTACACCTTCCTGGCCACTGATTTGTTCTTGTAGATTGTTGATGTCATCATCATAGTCTTTACAAGAGGTAAAAGTTCCTGTTGAAGCGAACAAAAGCGCTCCGAACAGCAGTGCACTTAAATACTTTTTTCTCATAACAAATAAAATTTAATTTATAAATTAAAAAACTCAAATCGTTCTAACTCAAGTCTTTACAAGTACAGCCATATTCTGGAGAGAACGGGCGGAAAGCCCCGTCAGTAGCCGCGCCGGCTACTGACGGATTGTATATAAGTATTTGATTTATAGATGTATTCGTGTCTGATATTAAGGCTTGTTGGTAAAATGTTCCGTATGAGGGCCTGTTTTGTTTTATTGAGATTGGAGGCTTTTTATCAAGAAAGATAGAGGTTTTATTTCTATCTTTGTCTTGGATTTTTTATATTGTAAACTATGTTACATTTTGAAAGTGATTATCTGGAAGGGGCGTATCCGCTTGTATTGGAGCGGTTGATGCAGACTAATATGGAACAGACACCGGGATATGGAACTGATGTGTATTGTGAGGCGGCACGTGAGAAAATACGGCTTGCGTGCGCTGCTCCCGAAGCGGAGGTACATTTTATGGTAGGCGGAACGCAGACCAATGCTACGCTGATAACAGCAATGCTTCGTCCGTATGAAGGTGTGATAGCTGCAGAGAGCGGACACATTAACCAGCATGAAGCCGGTGCTGTAGAGGCTGGCGGGCATAAAGTACTGGCTTTGCCACATGCTGAGGGTAAGCTTTCTGCTACGGATGTGAACCGCTATGTTACAGATTTTTATGCCAATCCCAGTTGGACGGCTATGGTAGCTCCCGGAATGGTGTATATTTCCCAGCCTACCGAATATGGGACTTTGTATACATTGGCAGAACTTCGGGCTTTGTCGGCTGTGTGCCGCAAGCATCACCTTCCTTTGTATATGGATGGTGCGCGTTTGGGTTATGCTCTTGCGGCTCATGGTAATGATGTGACACTGGAAACGATAGCTTCGCTTTGCGATGTGTTTTACATTGGTGGTACAAAGGTGGGTGCTTTGTTTGGCGAGGCTTTGGTGATGCCTCGTCCGGGTGCTATCCGCCAGTTGTCTTCCATTATCAAGCAAAGAGGGGTATTGTTGGCAAAAGGGCGTTTGCTCGGACTTCAGTTTGATACACTCTTTACCGACGGATTATACGAACGGATTGCCCGCAATGCCATTGTGATGGCGGACAAGATTGTATCGGCACTGAAGGAACGGGGATACCGGTTTCTGATTACTCCGCAGACCAACCAACTCTTCGTGGTATTGGAGAACGAACAATTGGCACGCCTTTCTGCCCAGGTCGGTATCGAGGTCTGGGAAAAAGTAGACGATACGCATACCGCGGTGCGCATAGCTACCAGCTGGGCGACACGAGAAGAAAACGTGGATGCATTGATTGGGAAGCTTTGAGGAATTAAGAATGAGGAATGAAGAATTCCATGCGGGCGCAGCGATTCTTCATTCCTCATTCTTCATTTATTTGTACCACGAGGCATACATCAGGTATCCGTTAGCTATCTTTTGGTTTAATTCCTTGCTTTGTGCAGGATTTACTTTCTTGATGAACTTTGCCGGAACGCCTCCCCAAAGGGTGTATGGTTCGATTATCGTGTTCGAAAGTACCAGAGCGCCGGCGGCTACGATGGCACCTTCGCCTACTATGGCATGGTCGAGCAGGGTGGCGCCCATACCGATGAGTGCTTTGTTGTGGATACATGCCCCGTGCAGGGTGACGTTATGTCCGATAGAAACATCATCGCCGATTTCTACGGTCGATTTCTCGTAAAGTGTGTGCAGGACGCTTCCGTCCTGGATGTTTACCCGGTTTCCGATGCGGATGCTATTGACATCTCCCCGCAGGACGGTATTGAACCAGATGCTGCAATCGTCTCCCATCACTACATCACCGATAATCGTGGCATTGTCGGCAAGGAAACAGTTGCTTCCCATTTTGGGAGTGAATCCTCTTACTGATTTGATTAAAGCCATATTTTCTTAAGTTTGAATGTTGCGATAAAAGGTTGTTTGCGGTTCTTCAGCCTTTTGCTCCAGCGGATGCACTTCGACCTATATGCGATAAGATTAATAATCTTCAAGCCGTAAGATTATTAATCTTGTCGGCGGTGCACTTATTTGCCTTGGCGGATGCACATATCTGCACCGCTTGGTGCAAATATGTGCATATGGTTCTGAAGATAATATCTGTATGCTTCAGGCGAGGGGAGAGGTGGCATTTTCCAGCCATGCAGCCTCTTCGGGTGCCAGCAGCGGTGCAAGTTCTTGATATACTTTCTGATGATAGGCATTTAGCCATGTTTTCTCCTCGGCTGTCATCATTTCGGGGCGGATGGGCTCTTTGTCTATCGGGCAGAGTGTCAATGGTTCGAACTTATAGAATTTACCGAACTCTGTAGTCTGGCTGGGGATGATGAGCATGGTGTTTTCGGTGCGCACACCGTACCGTCCAGACTTGTAAATGCCCGGTTCGTTGGTGAGGGTCATGCCGGGTTGGAGTAGGGCAGGGACGTGGTTCATTCGGATTTGATGAGGGCCTTCGTGAACGTTGAGGAAGTGTCCTACTCCGTGTCCGGTACCGTGTCCGTAATTGATACCTGCTTTCCACATAAACTGGCGGGCGAGTACATCGAGTTGTGTGCCACATGTGCCTTGTGGAAATTCGGCTTGCGACAAGGCGATGAAACCTTTCAACACCAGGGTGTAATCGATGCGTTGTGCGTCGGATACCGGTCCGAGGGCAATGGTGCGGGTTATGTCGGTTGTGCCGTCGGTATATTGTGCACCGCTATCCAAGAGCAGCAAGCCTTCAGGCTTCAGTGTAGATGCTGTTTCGGGGGTGGCTTCGTAATGGACAATGGCTCCATGTTCCTGGTAGCCAGCGATGGTATCGAAGCTGATGCCTTGGAACAGGTCTTGCTTCGAGCGGAATTCGTATAGTTTCTTATCAATACTGATTTCGGTTTCCGCTCCACTCTTTACGGCTTCCTTCAGCCACATCAGGAAGCGTACCATTGCTACTCCGTCGCGTTTCATTGCCTGATGGAAGCCCTCTATCTCGGTTTCGTTCTTGATGGCCTTCAACATACAGACGGGTGATGGACGGCAGATGACGGATGCGGCCGATTGTGCCGTACGGTATAGTGCGTAATTGGTCTCGGGCGAAAGCTGGATGCTCTTGCCGGTGAAATGCCGCAGGTCGTTTTCTATTTCTCCGTAATCTTTTGCCTGTACACCGTTTTCGGTGAGATAAGCGGTCAGTTCGGGGGTAAGTTTTTCACTCATTATATATAAGGTAGCATCTTGGCGGGTGATGAGCAGGTAGCTGATGAATACCGGATTGCAATGTACGTCATTTCCCCGCAGATTGAGTGTCCAGGCTATTTCGTCAAGAGCGGACAGGAGGATTCCGTCGGCCGGAGTTGCATCAATGCAGGCACGTATGGTTCTTAGCTTGTCGGATGCAGACGTTCCGGCATAAGTGAGTGGCAGAATAGAAAGGGGATTGCCGGGCAGGGCAGGGCGGTTTTTCCAAATGAGTCGGAACGGGTCATCGGTTGCTACCAGTTCCAGTCCATGTGTATCCAGTGCAGTGCGTAAGTCTTCTGTTTCTCCATAGCTGTTTACCCATCCGTCGATACCCACCTTGTCGTGCGGGTTCAGTACACTTCCCAGCCAGTCGGGGATAGATGGAGTTTCGGGCAGACGGTCTTTGAATAAAATGATGCCCGAGCCTTTCAACTGTTCTTCAGCCTGGAGGAAGTAACGCGAGTCGGTCCAAAGTCCTCCTTTATTATATAAGGTGATGACAGCGGTTCCTGCCGAACCTGTGAATCCGGAAATCCACTTGCGTGCCTCCCAGTATTGAGGCACGTATTCGCCCGCATGCGGGTCGGTGCTTGGGATGATGAATGCAGAAAGTCCTCTTTCTTGCATGAAAGCGCGTAAAGACGCTATTCGTTCGGTGATTCTTGTTTCCATACAGTAGCTTTCGTTTTAACGGTTAACAAAGTTACGATTTCTGTGGAATATACAATAAAATATGGTGGAAAGTTTTGTAAATAAAGAAAGTATGTGTAATTTTGCGCCGCGAATTGACTACGCAACATTTAATAACAATATAATCTTAATTTTAAAAACATGATTGTAGTACCAGTAAAAGAAGGCGAAAACATTGAAAAAGCGCTGAAGAAATTTAAAAGAAAATTTGAGAAAACAGGTGTTGTAAAAGAATTGAGACGCAGACAGCAGTACGACAAACCGTCTGTATTGAAGAGATTGAAGATGGAACGTGCTATTTACGTTCAAAAAATGCATCAGACAGAAGAATAATTCCGCAAAAATCTTTGAATAATTGAATTCTTTTTCATAAATTCGTTGCTGAGAACAAGAAAGGCGATATTTTTATGTTGAAGGAATCTTTTCTGAGGTATCTCCAGTTCGAGAAAAACTATTCTGACAAGACCATTGTCAGCTATGGTACAGACCTCTCGGAGTTTGAAGCATACTTCAAAGCGGTGGATGAGGCTTTGGATTTTACGGCTGTCGATTCGGACATTATCCGTGGATGGATGGTTTCATTGATGGATGAGGGGTATTCGGCATCGTCGGTAAACCGGAAGCTGAGTGCGCTGCGGTCGTTTTATCGCTATCTGTTGCGGGAGAATGTGGTTTCGGCAGATCCGATCCGGAAGGTTCAGGGGCCGAAAAAGAAGAAACCGCTTCCCGTATTTGTAAAAGAAGCTGATATGGACAGGTTGCTGGATGAGGAACCGGGTGACGATTTCGAGAGTGTCCGCAACAAGACGGTTATCGCAGTCTTTTATGAAACGGGTATCCGCGAGGCGGAGCTGATAGGTCTGAAAGACGGGGATGTGGATTTGTCTGCATGCCAGATAAAAGTGACAGGAAAGAGGAATAAGCAGCGTATTATCCCGTTCGGGGAAGGTTTGAAAGAAAGGCTGCTCCGTTATCTTTCGGCAAGAGAAGAATATTGGCACGGGGAATGTGAGGCGTTTTTCGTCCGTAAGGAAGGGAAAGCATTATATCCCAGTCTTGTTTATTTGTTGGTGAAACGCGATTTGTCGAAGGTCGTGACGTTGAAGAAAAGAAGCCCGCATGTGCTGAGGCATTCATTTGCGACGGCTATGCTGAATAATGAGGCAGGGCTGGAGTCGGTGAAGGAGCTTTTGGGACATGAGAGCCTGACCACTACCGAGGTCTATACGCATACGACTTTTGAAGAATTAAAAAAAGTTTATGAACAAGCTCATCCAAGAGCGTAAAAAAAAGGAGGTTTTTATGGAAGTAAGAATTCAATCCATTCATTTCGATGCATCTGAGAGACTGGAAGCTTTTATTCAGAAGAAAGCAGAGAAACTTGAAAGATTTTGCGATAATATAAAGAAAGTAGAGGTGTCTTTGAAGGTGGTAAAGCCGGAGACAGCTATGAATAAGGAAGCTGGCGTGCGCGTATTGGCGCTGAATACCGAGTTTTACGCAGAAAAAGTAAGTGATACATTTGAAGAATCGATAGACGTATGCATGGATGCATTGTCTAAGCAATTGCTGAAAGTAAAAGAAAAACAGCAAGGGAAATAAAAAAATCACGCTAAAAGTTTTGTGATTCAAAAAATATATCTAACTTTGCAGCCGCTAAGCCACGATAGATAGCCGCGTGGCTGCAAAGTTTAATCTTGCCTCTTTAGCTCAGTTGGCCAGAGCACGTGATTTGTAATCTCGGGGTCGTTGGTTCGAATCCGACAAGAGGCTCAGAAGAAAGAAAGTTGGGCAAATACCAGAGTGGCCAAATGGGGCAGACTGTAAATCTGCTGGCTTACGCCTTCGGTGGTTCGAATCCATCTTTGCCCACTGATTTTGCGGAAGTAGCTCAGTCGATAGAGCATTAGCCTTCCAAGCTGAGGGTCGCGGGTTTGAGTCCCGTCTTCCGCTCTTCTTTTCTTCTTTTGCTGTTATAGCTCAGCGGTAGAGCACTTCCTTGGTAAGGAAGAGGTCCCGGGTTCAAGTCCCGGTAACAGCTCGCGAATATGTAAAGCTGATTATTAATCAAAATAAATAAGTAAAGCTATGGCTAAAGAGAAATTTGAACGCACCAAACCCCATGTGAACATTGGTACGATTGGTCACGTAGACCACGGAAAAACAACTTTGACTGCTGCTATTACTAAGGTATTGGCAGAGAGAGGTTTCACTAAAGCTGACGAAATCAAGTCTTTCGATCAGATTGATAACGCTCCGGAAGAAAAGGAACGTGGTATTACTATCAATACTTCTCACGTAGAATATGAAACTGCAAATCGTCACTATGCACACGTAGACTGTCCGGGACACGCCGACTATGTGAAGAACATGGTAACTGGTGCTGCTCAGATGGATGGTGCGATCATCGTAGTTGCTGCAACTGATGGTCCGATGCCTCAGACTCGTGAACACATCCTGTTGGCTCGTCAGGTAAACGTTCCGCGTTTGGTTGTATTCTTGAACAAATGCGATATGGTTGATGACGAAGAAATGTTGGAACTGGTAGAAATGGAAATGCGCGAACTGCTGTCATTCTATGACTACGACGGTGACAATACTCCTATCATCCGTGGTTCTGCACTGGGTGCATTGAACGGCGTGAAGGAATGGGAAGACAAGGTTATCGAACTGATGGAAGCTGTTGACAACTGGATTCCTCTGCCTCCGCGTGATGTTGATAAACCGTTCTTGATGCCGGTTGAAGACGTATTCTCAATCACAGGTCGTGGTACTGTAGCTACCGGACGTATTGAAGCTGGTCGCGTAAAAGTAGGTGACGAAGTTGAAATCTTGGGTCTGGGTGAAGATAAGAAATCAGTTGTAACTGGTGTTGGAATGTTCCGCAAGATCTTGGATGAAGGCGAAGCTGGTGATAACGTAGGTCTGTTGCTCCGTGGTATCGACAAGAACGAAATCAAACGTGGTATGATTTTGTGTCACCCGGGCCAGGTTAAGGCTCACTCTAAGTTCAAAGCTGAGGTTTATATCCTGAAGAAAGAAGAAGGTGGTCGTCACACTCCGTTCCACAATCACTATCGTCCTCAGTTCTATCTGCGTACTATGGACTGTACAGGTGAAATTACTTTGCCGGAAGGAACAGACATGGTAATGCCGGGTGATAACGTAACTATCACTGTAGAATTGATTTACCCGGTTGCATTGAACGTAGGTTTGCGTTTCGCTATCCGTGAAGGTGGACGTACAGTAGGTGCAGGTCAGATTACTGAAATTCTTGACTAATTAAAGGAAATCATTGAATTAAGATAGATAGTTCCCGGATTCATTTTCGGGAACTATTTTTACGGGAATAGCTCAGTTGGTAGAGCATCGGTCTCCAAAACCGAGTGTCGGGAGTTCGAGTCTCTCTTCCCGTGCTAAATTTGAAAACTATGTTTAAAAAGATAACGAATTATTGTAAAGAATCTTACGACGAACTAGTCCATAAAGTATCTTGGCCTACTCGTAAAGAACTTTCTAGTAGTGCAGTAGTTGTTTTATATGCTTCCCTGCTTATTGCACTCGTTGTTTTTCTTATGGATTCTGCCTTCCAGTTCATTATGGAAGATGTTATCTATCCGCACTAATTAACAGTTGAAGAAAATGTCTGAGGTTGAAAAGAAATGGTACGTACTTCGTGCCGTGAGTGGTAAGGAAACCAAGGTGAAAGAGTATATCGAAGCAGAAATGCGGAATACGAACCTTGGCGAATACGTATCTCAGGTATTGATTCCTACGGAGAAAGTCTATCAGGTTCGCAATGGTAAGAAAATTGTGAAAGAGCGGACTTATCTTCCCGGTTATGTCTTGATAGAAGCTGCGTTGGTTGGTGAAGTGGCTCATCATTTGAGAAACATTACCAATGTAATCGGTTTCTTAGGAGGACTGGATCATCCGGTACCATTAAGACAATCGGAAGTAAATCGGATACTGGGTACGGTGGATGAACTGCAGGAGGCAAGTGAGGACACAAACATTCCTTATGTTGTAGGAGAAACAGTAAAGGTTTCTGTCGGACCGTTCAGCGGATTCAGTGGTGTCATTGAAGAAGTGAGTACGGAAAAGCGGAAATTGAAAGTGATGGTCAAAATATTCGGGCGGAAGACTCCGCTTGAGTTGGGCTTTACGGATGTGGAAAAGGAATAAGACATCTTGTTACGTGTCGTTATTCTATTCGTTAATCATTTATATTAAAAACTAAGAAAATGGCTAAAGAAGTTGCTGGACTAATCAAATTACAGATTAAAGGAGGCGCTGCAAATCCATCACCTCCCGTTGGACCTGCCTTGGGTTCGAAGGGTATCAACATTATGGAGTTTTGCAAGCAATTCAACGCCAGGACCCAGGACAAGGCAGGTAAGGTATTGCCTGTTATTATTACCTACTACACAGACAAGTCTTTTGACTTCGTAATCAAAACTCCTCCTGTGGCTATTCAGCTGCTTGAGGCTGCGAAGATTAAGAGTGGTTCTGCTGAGCCGAATCGTAAGAAAGTCGCTGAATTGACTTGGGATCAGATTCGTACAATCGCTCAGGATAAGTTGGTTGACTTGAACTGCTTTACTATTGAGGCTGCCATGACTATGGTAGCAGGAACAGCTAGAAGTATGGGTATCGCTGTAAAAGGTGACTTCCCGGGTAAATAACAAATAAACTTCAATTAATAATGGGTAAACTGACAAAAAATCAAAAGTTGGCTGCAGAAAAAATTGAAGCAGGGAAAGCATACTCACTGAAAGAAGCTTCGGAACTGGTAAAAGAAATTACTTTCGCCAAATTTGATTCTTCAGTTGATATCGACGTACGTTTAGGTGTGGATCCTCGTAAAGCTAACCAGATGGTAAGAGGTGTTGTATCTTTGCCTCATGGGACAGGTAAACAGGTTCGTGTGCTTGTATTGTGTACGCCGGATGCTGAAGCTGCTGCAAAAGAAGCTGGCGCTGACTATGTTGGTCTTGATGAATATATTGAAAAGATCAAGGGTGGATGGACAGATGTTGATGTAATCATCACAATGCCTTCTATCATGGGTAAGATCGGTGCTCTCGGTCGTGTACTTGGTCCTCGTGGATTGATGCCGAATCCGAAGAGCGGAACTGTGACTATGGATGTAGCTAAGGCTGTTAAGGAGGTTAAGCAAGGTAAGATTGACTTTAAGGTAGACAAGAGCGGTATCGTTCATACTTCTATCGGCAAGATTTCTTTCACTTCTGACCAAATCCGTGAAAATGCGAAAGAATTTATCGCTACTATCATCAAATTGAAACCGGCAGCAGCTAAGGGTACTTATATCAAGAGTATTTATCTTTCAAGTACTATGAGTAAGGGTATTAAAATCGACCCGAAATCAGTAGATGAAATACAATAAACTAAGGAGGAGTCATGAGAAAGGAAGATAAAGGCGTAATTATAGGTCAATTAGCTGATACCGTAAAGCAATTTGGACATTTCTACCTGGTAGATACTACAGCTATGGATGCTGCTGCTACCAGTGATTTGCGTAGAAAGTGCTATAAGGCCGGTATTAAGATGGTTGTTGTGAAGAATTCTTTGCTTCACAAGGCTTTGCTGAGCATGGAAGATGTTGATTATTCACCGTTATTCGATTCTTTGAAGGGTACTACGGCAGTCATGTTTACTGAGGTTGCCAATGTCCCGGCAAAATTGTTGAAAGAATACAAAGACGGTGTTCCTTCATTGAAAGCTGCATATGCAGAAGAAGGTTTCTATGTAGGAGCAGAACAACTCGATGCTTTGGCAACTATCAAGAGCAAGAACGAAGTCATTGCAGATATTATTGCTTTGTTGCAATCGCCTGCGAAGAATGTTATTTCTGCTCTTCAATCAGGTGGAAACACCATTCACGGCGTTCTTCAGACGCTTGCAGAACGTCCCGAATAACAACTTTAATATTTTTCAATTAGTAACAAACAATTAAATTCATACAAAAATGGCAGATTTGAAAGCTTTTGCAGAACAATTAGTTAACTTGACAGTAAAAGAAGTTAATGAACTTGCAACTATCCTTAAAGAAGAATATGGTATTGAACCTGCTGCAGCTGCTGTAGCTGTTGCTGCTGGTCCTGCTGCTGGTGCTGCTGCTGCAGCTGAAGAAAAAACTTCATTCGATGTAGTTTTGAAGAGCGCAGGTGCTGCTAAATTGCAGGTAGTTAAAGCAGTGAAAGAAGCTTGTGGTCTGGGTCTGAAAGAAGCAAAAGACTTGGTTGACGGAGCTCCTAGCACTGTAAAAGAAGGTTTGGCTAAAGACGAAGCTGAATCATTGAAGAAAACTTTGGAAGCTGCTGGAGCTGAAGTTGAACTCAAATAATATTTGCCTGTTTAACAGGTATTTCGGTTAAGAATCCTCATAGGAGGATTCTTAACCTTTTTGCGTCTACACAGGTTTTACTCCTGAAATTAATAAATTAACTCCATACAGATGTCTTCTAATACAAATAACCAACGAATTAATTTTGCTTCAATCAAGAATCCGATGAAGTATCCGGATTTCTTGGAAGTTCAGTTGAAGTCATTTCAAGACTTTTTGCAGTTGAATACACCGCCCGAGAAACGCAAGAACGACGGCTTGTATAAAGTTTTTGCTGAAAATTTCCCCATTGCGGATACGCGTAACAATTTCGTATTAGAGTTTCTCGATTATTATATCGACCCGCCTCACTATTCGATTGATGAATGTTTGGAGCGTGGGCTGACTTATAGTGTTCCTTTGAAGGCGAAGTTGAAGCTCTATTGTACCGATCCCGATCATGAAGACTTTGACACCGTTATTCAGGATGTGTATTTAGGTCCTATTCCCTATATGACTCCTAAAGGGACTTTTGTTATCAATGGAGCTGAACGTGTGGTTGTTTCTCAGTTGCATCGTTCTCCAGGTGTGTTCTTCGGTCAAAGTATCCATGCCAACGGGACTAAACTTTATTCTGCCCGTATTATTCCATTTAAAGGTTCATGGATTGAATTTGCAACAGACATTAATAATGTCATGTATGCTTACATCGACCGTAAAAAGAAATTACCAGTTACCACGCTGTTGCGCGCTGTTGGATTTGAGAATGACAAAGACATTCTTGAAATATTTAATCTCGCCGAAGACATAAAGGTGAACAAGGCCAATCTGAAGAAAATAATCGGACGTAAGTTGGCAGCGCGTGTATTGAAGACATGGACGGAAGACTTTGTAGATGAAGACACTGGTGAAGTAGTTTCTATTGAACGTAACGAAGTCGTTATTGACCGTGAAACGATTATTGAACCTGAGCATATTGATTTGATATTGGAATCGGGTGTTCAGAATATTCTGATTCATAACGAGGAAGCGAATGCTTCTGATTATTCCATCATCTTCAATACATTGCAGAAGGACCCGAGTAATTCGGAAAAGGAAGCGGTGTTGTATATTTATCGTCAGTTGCGTAATGCTGACCCTGCGGATGATGCGAGTGCACGTGAAGTAATCAATAATTTGTTCTTCTCGGAAAAGCGTTATGATTTAGGTGAAGTCGGCCGTTACCGAATCAACAAGAAGTTGAATTTGGATACGCCGATGGATGTCAAGGTTTTGACAAAACAAGATATTATCGAGATTATCAAGTATTTGATAGAATTGATTAACTCGAAAGCTGATGTGGATGATATCGACCATTTAAGTAACCGTCGTGTACGTACGGTAGGCGAACAATTGTCCAATCAGTTTGCCATCGGTTTGGCTCGTATGTCTCGTACGATTCGTGAACGTATGAATGTGCGCGATAATGAGGTGTTTACTCCGATAGACTTGATCAATGCGAAGACAATTTCGTCTGTAATCAATTCGTTCTTTGGTACGAATGCATTGTCACAGTTTATGGATCAGACCAACCCGCTGGCTGAAATTACTCATAAGCGTCGTCTGTCGGCATTAGGTCCTGGTGGTTTGTCGCGCGACCGTGCCGGATTTGAAGTGCGTGACGTACATTATACTCATTATGGCCGTTTGTGTCCTATTGAGACTCCTGAAGGACCGAATATCGGTTTGATTTCTTCTCTTTGTGTATATGCGAAGATTAACGACCTTGGATTTATTGTAACTCCGTATCGCAAGGTAGCTGATAGCAAAGTAGACCTTTCACCGGAAGGTATCGAATATTTGTCTGCCGAAGAAGAAGAAGATAAGATTATCGCACAGGGTAATGCGCCGTTGAATGATGACGGAACGTTTATCCGTGATAAGGTAAAAGCGCGTCGGGATGCAGATTATCCGGTGGTAACTCCCGATCAGGTGGAATTGATGGACGTTTCTCCACAGCAGATTGCCTCTATTGCTGCTTCGTTGATTCCTTTCTTGGAACACGATGACGCAAACCGTGCATTGATGGGATCGAACATGATGCGCCAGGCTGTGCCTTTGTTGCGTACAGAGGCTCCGATTGTAGGTACAGGTATTGAAAAGCAGCTGTGCGAAGATTCTCGTACACAGATTGCGGCTGAAGGAGATGGAGTCATTGAGTTTGTAGATGCTACTACTATTCGTGTATTATATGACCGTACCGAGGATGAAGAATTTGTAAGCTTCGAACCGGCATTGAAAGAATATCGTATTCCGAAATTCCGTAAGACCAACCAAAGCATGACTATTGACTTGCGTCCGATATGTAGCAAAGGACAGCGTGTGAAGAAAGGCGATATCTTAACGGAAGGATATTCTACGGCAAATGGCGAGTTGGCTTTAGGCAAGAACTTGCTGGTGGCTTATATGCCGTGGAAGGGATACAACTATGAGGATGCTATCGTATTGAATGAACGCATGGTGCGCGAAGATATTCTTACTTCTGTGCATGTGGATGAATATATCCTGGAAGTGCGTGAAACAAAACGAGGCATGGAGGAACTGACTTCGGATATTCCGAACGTGAGTGAGGAAGCTACTAAAGACTTGGATGAAAATGGTATCGTACGTATCGGTGCCCGTATTGAGCCGGGTGATATCCTGATTGGTAAGATTACTCCGAAAGGTGAATCGGACCCGTCGCCGGAAGAAAAACTGTTGCGTGCTATTTTCGGTGATAAGGCAGGTGATGTGAAAGATGCTTCACTGAAAGCTTCTCCTTCATTGCGTGGAGTAGTCATTGACAAGAAATTGTATTCTCGTGTTATTAAGACTCGTAGTGAGAAGAATGCTGACAAGCAGATTCTTCCAAAATTGAATGAAGAGTTTGAAGAAAAGGCTGCAGCTCTGAAAGAAATTCTTATAGAGAAGCTGTTGGTATTGACAGACGAGAAAGTTTCACAGGGTGTGAAAGACTATTTGGGTACAGAAGTAATTGCCAAAGGTGCGAAGTTTACCAAGCATGATTTGGAATCTTTGGACTATACGGTTGTCCAGTTAAGCAAGTGGACGGCAGATGCTCATAAGAACGATATGATTCGCGATTTGGTAATGAATTATCTGAAGAAATATAAAGAACTTGATGCCGAGTTGAAGCGTAAGAAGTTTGCTTTGACTATCGGTGATGAACTTCCTTCGGGTATTATCCAAATGGCAAAAGTATATATTGCAAAGAAACGTAAGATTGGTGTGGGTGATAAGATGGCAGGTCGTCACGGTAACAAAGGTATTGTATCGCGTGTAGTCCGTCAGGAGGATATGCCGTTCCTTGCTGATGGTACCCCGGTAGATATCGTATTGAACCCGTTGGGTGTGCCTTCTCGTATGAATATCGGTCAGATTTTTGAAGCTGTACTGGGACGTGCCGGTAAGGAATTGGGCGTGAAATTTGCTACTCCGATTTTTGACGGTGCTACTTTGGATGATTTGGACAAATGGACAGACAAGGCAGGCTTGCCACGTTATTGCAAGACATATTTGTATGATGGTGGTACAGGAGAACAGTTCGACCAGCCTGCTACAGTCGGTGTGACATATATGTTGAAATTAGGTCACATGGTAGAAGACAAGATGCATGCGCGTTCTATCGGTCCGTACTCTTTGATTACTCAACAGCCGCTTGGTGGTAAAGCACAGTTTGGTGGTCAGCGTTTCGGAGAAATGGAGGTTTGGGCAATTGAGGCATTCGGTGCGGCTCATGTCCTTCAGGAGATTCTGACCATTAAGTCGGATGATGTAGTAGGACGTTCGAAAGCATATGAAGCAATCGTAAAAGGCGAGCCGATGCCTACTCCGGGTATCCCTGAGTCTTTGAATGTGTTGTTGCATGAGCTGAGAGGTCTTTGCTTGAGTATTACATTGGAATAATAGTTAATTTTGAAATTAAGAAAGTATGGCTTTTAGAAAAGATACTAAGGTAAAAAGTAATTTCTCCAAAATTACGATTGGACTGGCATCACCCGAAGAAATCTTGGAAAATTCGTACGGTGAAGTGCTTAAGCCCGAAACTATCAATTACCGTACTTATAAGCCGGAACGTGACGGTTTGTTTTGCGAACGTATTTTCGGTCCGGTAAAAGACTACGAATGCCATTGCGGTAAATACAAACGTATCCGTTATAAAGGAATCGTGTGCGACCGATGCGGTGTGGAGGTGACAGAAAAGAAAGTGCGCCGTGAACGTAGCGGGCACATACAGCTGGTAGTTCCTGTAGCGCATATCTGGTATTTCCGTTCTTTGCCCAATAAGATAGGTTATTTGTTAGGTTTGCCTACCAAAAAACTGGATGCTGTAATTTATTACGAACGTTATATCGTTATTCAGCCGGGTGTAAAAGCTGAAGACGGTGTTAATCAATATGATTTGTTGTCTGAAGAAGAATATCTTGACATCATGGATACGCTTCCGAAGGACAACCAATACCTGGAAGATACCGATCCGAACAAGTTCATCGCCAAGATGGGTGCGGAAGCAATCTATGATTTGCTGATTCGTTTGGATTTGGATGCGCTTTCATACGAGTTGCGTCATAAAGCCAACAATGACTCTTCACAACAGCGCAAGAATGAAGCGTTGAAGCGTTTGCAGGTAGTTGAGTCTTTCCGTGCTTCTCGTGGACGTAATAAGCCGGAATGGATGATTGTGCGTATTGTGCCGGTTATCCCGCCCGAACTTCGTCCGTTGGTTCCGCTGGATGGTGGACGTTTTGCAACTTCCGATTTGAACGATTTGTATCGTCGTGTGATTATCCGTAACAACCGTTTGAAACGATTGATTGAAATCAAGGCGCCTGAAGTGATTTTGCGTAATGAGAAACGTATGTTACAGGAGGCGGTCGACTCGTTGTTTGATAATTCACGTAAATCAAGTGCGGTGAAAACCGATTCGAACCGTCCGTTGAAATCTTTGTCTGATAGCTTGAAAGGTAAGCAAGGACGTTTCCGTCAGAACTTGTTGGGTAAACGTGTCGACTATTCTGCACGTTCGGTTATCGTTGTAGGGCCGGAATTGAAGATGGGCGAATGCGGTATTCCGAAACTGATGGCCGCAGAATTGTATAAGCCGTTTATTATCCGTAAACTTATTGAGCGTGGTATAGTCAAGACCGTGAAATCGGCAAAGAAGATTGTCGACCGTAAGGAAGCGGTGATTTGGGATATCCTTGAGCATGTAATGAAAGGTCATCCGGTACTATTGAACCGTGCACCGACACTGCACCGTCTGGGTATTCAGGCATTCCAGCCGAAGATGATTGAAGGTAAGGCTATTCAGTTGCATCCATTGGCTTGTACGGCATTCAATGCTGACTTTGACGGTGACCAGATGGCTGTTCATTTGCCTTTAAGTAACGAAGCTGTATTGGAAGCCCAACTATTGATGCTTCAATCGCATAATATCTTGAATCCTGCCAATGGGGCGCCTATTACCGTGCCTGCACAGGATATGGTATTGGGACTCTATTATATTACCAAACTCCGTAAGGGAGCTAAAGGTGAAGGATTGATTTTCTACGGTCCGGAAGAAGCGATGATTGCTTATAATGAAGGAAAGGTGGACATTCATGCTATTATCAGTGTGGTGGCAAACGACCTTGACGAGAATGGCAACATTGTTAAGAAGATGATTAAGGAAACTTCTGTCGGCCGTGTCATTGTCAATGAGTTGGTTCCGGACGAATGCGGTTATCTGAATACCATTATTTCGAAAAAATCCTTGCGCGACATCATCAGCGATGTTATCAAGAAGGTCGGTGTGGCACGTGCCTGTGACTTCCTGGATGGCATCAAGAACCTGGGTTACCAGAAAGCATTTGAGGGAGGTTTGTCGTTTAACTTGGGCGATATCATCATTCCGAAGGAAAAAGAAGAACTTGTAAAACGCGGTAATGAAGAAATTGAACAAATCACGATGAACTATAATATGGGTTTCATTACCGATAACGAGCGTTATAATCAGGTTATCGATACATGGACTCACGTAAATAGTGATTTATCAGATATCTTGTATAAGACCATTAAGAACGATGACCAAGGTTTCAACTCTGTATTTATGATGTTGGATTCCGGTGCCCGTGGTTCTAAGGAACAGATCCGTCAGTTGTCTGGTATGCGTGGTTTGATGGCGAAGCCGCAGAAGGCAGGTGCCGAAGGCGCACAGATTATCGAAAACCCGATTCTTTCTAACTTTAAGGAAGGTCTTTCGGTGTTGGAGTACTTTATCTCTACCCACGGTGCCCGTAAAGGTCTTGCCGATACTGCATTGAAGACAGCCGATGCCGGATACTTGACCCGTCGTTTGGTTGACGTATCACACGATGTGATTATCAACGAAGAAGACTGCGGCACGTTGCGTGGATTGGTATGTACGGCATTGAAAAACAACGATGAAGTTATCGCTACATTATATGAACGTATTTTGGGACGTGTGTCTGTACACGATGTGATTCATCCTACTACCGGTAAGCTGATTGTGGCTTCGGGTGAGGAAATCACCGAAAGCATTGCCGAAGAAATTGAGAACTCTCCGATTGAGAGCGTAGAAATCCGTTCGGTATTGACTTGTGAATCGAAGAAAGGTGTTTGTGCAAAATGTTATGGACGTAACCTGGCTACCAGCCGTATGGTACAGAAAGGTGAAGCAGTGGGTGTCATTGCAGCACAGTCTATTGGTGAACCGGGTACTCAGTTGACTTTGCGTACCTTCCATGCCGGAGGTATCGCAGGCAATATGGCAGCAAATGCAAGTATTGTAGCAAAGAATGACGCACGTCTGGAATTTGAAGAATTGCGTACTGTAGATGCAGTAGAAGAAACTGGCGAACCTGTGAAGATTGTTGTAGGTCGGTTGGCCGAAGTCCGGTTTATCGATGTTAATACAGGCATTGTCTTGTCTACCCACAATGTACCTTACGGTTCTAAGTTGTATGCTTCGGATGGCGAAGTGGTAGAAAAGGGCAAGCTGATTGCGAAGTGGGACCCGTTCAACGCTGTAATCGTAACCGAGGTTTCAGGTAAGATTGCTTTCGAGTCGGTTATCGAAAACGTGACTTATAAAGTGGAATCCGATGAAGCTACCGGTTTGCGTGAAATCATCATTACTGAATCGAAAGATAAAAACAAGATACCTTCGTTGCATATTACCGATGAGAATGGCAACGAAATCCGTACTTATAACTTGCCGGTAGGTGGTCACGTGGTTGTAGAAGACAAACAGACCGTGAAGGCAGGTGATATCTTGGTGAAGATTCCGCGTGCCGTAGGTAAGGCGGGTGATATCACCGGTGGTTTGCCTCGTGTGACTGAGTTATTCGAAGCACGTAACCCGTCCAATCCTGCCGTAGTATCCGAAATCGACGGTGAGGTGACGATGGGTAAGATTAAACGTGGTAACCGTGAAATTATTGTGACTTCGAAGACGGGTGATGTAAAGAAGTACCTTGTTGCATTGTCTAAGCAGATTCTGGTACAGGAAAATGACTATGTACGTGCTGGTACACCGTTGTCCGATGGTGCCATTACGCCTGCCGACATCTTGGCTATCAAGGGACCTACGGCTGTACAGGAATACATCGTTAATGAAATCCAGGATGTGTACCGTCTGCAGGGTGTGAAGATTAACGACAAGCACTTTGAGATTATCGTACGCCAGATGATGCGTAAGGTACAGATTGACGAGCCGGGAGATACCCGTTTCTTGGAGCAACAGGTGGTAGACCGTCTGGAATTCAACGAAGAGAACGACCGTATCTGGGGCAAGAAAGTTGTGGTTGACGCAGGTGATTCGCAGAATCTCCAGCCGGGGCAGATTGTTACGGCACGTAAGTTGCGTGACGAGAACAGTATGCTGAAACGCCGCGACCTGAAACCGGTGGAAGTACGTGATGCTGTTCCGGCAACTTCTACGCAGATTCTGCAAGGTATTACCCGTGCCGCATTGCAGACTTCCAGCTTCATGTCGGCTGCATCCTTCCAGGAAACGACGAAGGTGCTCAACGAAGCTGCTATCAATGGTAAGGTAGACCGTTTGGAAGGTATGAAGGAAAATGTGATTTGCGGTCACTTGATTCCTGCAGGTACCGGACAGCGCGAGTTCGATAAGATTATTGTAGGTTCGAAAGAAGAATACGACCGTATCCTTGCCAACAAGAAAAATGTGCTCGACTATAACGAAGTAGAATAATCATTATCTCTTTGGTGTTTATCATAGAAAGCTCCCGCCCGTCAAGGGTCGGGAGCTTTTTTATCCATGCGTTTTTCCCTCTGCTTGCTTTTGAAGTCTGAGGGAAATGGCTAACTTTGTGGACGGATAAACTTGAGGCTATGGATATATTCCTTATCATATTAGGTGTCATTTGTCTGGTGGTGGGTATGCTGGGGTGTGTGCTTCCGTTACTTCCCGGACCTCCGCTTGCCTATGTCGGCATGTTGCTGTTTCATTTCACCGGTCGGTTGCAGTTTACTCCGGTGCAGTTGGTTGTGTGGGCTGTATTGGTTGTTCTGGTGCAGGTGCTCGATTACGTGATACCGATGTTGGGGACGAAGTATGCCGGAGGCACCAAATGGGGCAATTGGGGATGTGTCATCGGTACGGTAGCAGGCTTGTTCTTTCCGCCTTGGGGAATCATCTTCGGACCCTTCTTCGGAGCGGTCATTGGTGAGTTGGTGGGAGACAAGAACCTGAAAGATGCCTTGCGCTCCGGGTTCGGCTCTTTGGCGGGCTTCTTGTTCGGAACAGTTGTCAAGCTGGCATTGTGCGGTTATTTCGTTTGGCAATTCCTTGCAGCCTTCTGAGTTTGTTGGAGGATGGTCAGTCAGAAATGAAATGCGAATATTTCTAAGCCTGTACACATGGCGGTGCGGGCTGGGAGTTAGATGCCAATACCTCTTGCATTGTTTTTGGATGCGGCAGCTTGTGTCGCCCGATGCGGTTAGCTGCTTTCCTGTCAGCATCTATCTGCGTTTTCAGTCCTCTATAGTCAGTACTGCTGTCCTGATAGGTCAGGACTGCAGTACTGGCTGGGAGGACTGGGAAGAGGAGCAGGATGTGTCGGGCGAAGCAAGCTTTTGCGTTGTCGGATGAGGTTTATTGGCAGAAGGGATAAATATGATGAACTGTTGTGTTCCAGCGTATTGAATTGTAAATCCTGTATGGTGGATTTTAAAAAATTGTTATACCTTTGCAGGCATAAAAGGACAAGCCATGAAACCGAATGCCGTAACCTGCCTATTGTTGATTTTCTGTGTGATGAACCTGTTCTTCGGCTGCTCTCAGCGGAAAGCCGCCCCTTTGCCCGAACTGGAGCGGGCGGAAGCGGTGATGTTCGACCATCCCGACAGTGCCTTGCGTATTTTAGAATCTATGCCCATGCCTACGGATAAGGAGCAGCATGCTTTGTGGTGTCTGTTGGTGACGCAAGCGAAATACAAGCAATATCTTCCTATTCCTTCTGATTCGTTGATTCGAATAGCGTACGATTATTATAAGCCTACGGATGATGCGCGACGTAAAACGATGGCGGCACTCTATATGGGTGAGATAAACTATGATTTACGAAAATCTGAAGATGCTTTTGTCTTTTATACAGAAGCTGTTTCTAATGTGCAAAGTGTGACCGATTATAGATTAGGATATTTAGTTATGGTTGGAATAGGTAATGTATATCTTTTTTGTGGATTAACTAATGAAGCATTTGAGGCATGTCAAAAGGCGTATGACTATGCTTTACAAGCCTCTTATAAACGTTACGAGATGGGGGCTTTAAATCTTTTGGCAAGATGTTATATATCGAAAAAAGATTTTGATAATGCTATATTATATTATAAACGTGCGATTGAATTGGCCGATAGTTTGGGTTTGGTTGGCTTTAGTTATTCTGCAAAGGGGGAATTGGCAAGTGTTTATTCAGTTTTAGGGCAGTATAATAAATCATTGTCTTTAGAGAAAGAGGTGCTATGCAATGATAATCCTTCGTTGCCTCAGGTCTATTATGCAATGGGGCTAAACTATAAAAAATTAAATCAATTAGATTCCGCTTATTATTATTTGATAGAGGCTTTAAAAACATCAAATATTTATACTCGAAGTGCTGTTTACAATGTTTTATATGAATTGAGTGCGGAGCCTCCTTTTCAGAAATATTCGAGGATGTATAGTGATTCGATGTTATTTTATATGGATTCTATTTATGAAATAGATAAGAGTAAGGAAATCATCGCTTACAAAGAAAAATACGAAAATGAAAAGTTGATAACCCAAAACCAGCAGTTGGAACTGGAAAAGGCTTATACTTTCCGTTTGCTTCTCTTGTTGGTTATTGTAATCTTAGTTCTGATCTATTTCTATCAGCGGCGGAAAATAGCCATACACGAAAAGGAAGAGGAACTGAACCGCTTGGGCTTGCGGCTTCACGAGCATGAATCGCTGATGGACCGGAACAACGCTTACATTGCGGAACTGGAAGCGCAGATAGCCGAGGGGCGTGAGGCTTCGGACCAGTTGGGTGAGCAAGAGGAAACGCTTGCCTCCCTACGTAAGGCAAACGATTCCTTGCGCCGTGATGCGGACCGCTTGCGTAAGGAAATGGAGAAGCTCCGCCTCCCTTCGGAAGAGTCGGTCGGTACGGAACGCATCGCCGCAGAACTTCGCCAGACCAGGCAGGAGAACGAGGAGCTCCGCATCCGCATGCTGGAACGATACCCCGAGCTTTCCTCCCTCCATGCCCATCCGGTGTACCTTCAGGCGGAAGGCATGTCACGGCTCCGCCAGATATGCGATACGGTGTACGGGGGCTTTTGCTGGCGTCTCTCGCAATCCGTCCCTTCGCTGAGCGAGTACGAGGTGGAGCTGTGCTGCCTGATCAAGCTCCGCTTCACCGTCGGTGAGATAGCCGCCCTGCTGGGCATTTCCCCTTCCTCGGTCTCTACCAGCAAGCACCGTGTGAAGAAGAAAATCTATTCGTGCCTCGGCATCACGGACAAGAAGAGCCTGGACTTATGGGTTTGGGAAGCCTGAACATGCCGCATCTGTATAGATTCGGCTTTCCTTAAAATTTGTAATCCGTTTATTATAAGCCGTTTATAGGAGTGGTGCTGTATAGATGGATTTCTTGTTTCATCGGATAATAGTCTTTAACTTTGCGCCAAACAAAACAAAAACAATCGACTGAAATGAGACAGATTTTATTCTTTTTGCTGTGTCTGTGCGCGGCATCCATCCTTCCGGCGCAGACCTACACGGGCAAGGTAACGGACGAGAAAAGCCAGCCCTTACCTTACACCAATGTAGTGTTGTTATCCCTTCCCGATTCCGCTTTCGTGACGGGAACGGTAAGTGATGAATCGGGTGCTTTCACCTTGCGTAGCGAGAAACCGAACCTGTTGCTCCGTGTTTCCTCCATCGGTTATACTACTATATATAATAAGGTAGAGAGATCGGACTTGGGAACGATTCAGCTTTTGCCCGATGCACAGCTGTTGGGCGAAGTGGTAGTAAAGGGCGATTTGCCCAAAGTGCAGTTAAAAGGTGATGCGCAGGTGACGAATGTGACGGGCACTATCTTGGAGAAGGCAGGTACGGGCAATGACTTGCTGAGCAAGCTTCCGGGCGTATCGGCGGAAGAAGGTACGGTAAACGTGTTCGGTTCGGGTGCGGCTGAAATCTACATCAACGGACGCAAGATGCGCAACGCTTCGGAACTGGACCAGCTTTCATCGGATAACGTAAAGCGTGTAGAGGTGGTACGCAATCCCGGTGCACGTTATGACGCAACGGTGAAAGCCGTGGTGCGCATCTATACCAAGAAGGCGCAGGGCGAAGGTTTCGGATTCAACAACCGTTTCCTCACCCGTTATTACTATGGCTGGAATGTGCTTGACCAGTTTAACTTTAACTATCGCAAGGGCGGGTTCGACCTGAGCGGCATGCTCTTCGGTTCGAAAACCGAGGGTGAAGACAACAAGACAGGGGTTTTTGAAACATTCCTCGATAATACGTGGCGGCAGGAGAGTTCCATTTCTACAACAGGAGGCTCCCGGAATATCTCTACCATGCTTTCACTCAATTACCAGTTCAACGAGAATCATTCAGCCGGTGCGCGTTACGACTTCAACCGTACGCCCAAGGACTGGTGGAATATCAATATGTACTCGCAAGTGTTCCGAGACGGTGCGCTTTATGAAGAGAACACCAGCCGGGGTTGGCAGAGGACTCCGGCTACTACCCACTCCTTTAATGCTTATTACAACGGTCAGGCAGGCGACTGGAACATTGACTTCAATGCCGACGGCATGTGGTCATACAGCAAGACGTTGCAGGATATGACCGAAGAATATACCCCCATCGGCGAAGCCTTGCAGGAGCAGAACGTCACCAGCTACAACAAGGACGAGAACACGCTCTATGCCGCCAAGCTTATCATCAGCCGTCCCCTGTGGGACGGAAACCTGTCTTTCGGCGGGGAATATACCTATACCGACCATACGAATACCTATATCAACGACCAGGGCATTTTGGATGACGACCACAGCAATATCCGCGAGAACGCCGCTTCTGCCTTTCTGGAGTACAGCCGCAGTTTCGGCAAGCTGCAGGCTCATATAGGCGTGCGTTACGAGCACTTGGCATCCGACTATTATGAGAATGAAATCCTTGTGGACGAGCAGAGCCGTACGTATGACAATGTGTTCCCTACGTTTGCGCTTTCTCTTCCTGTGGGCAAGACGCAGCTTTCGTTGAGTTATACGGGCAGTATCTACCGTCCGACTTATTACATGCTGCGCAGCAACATCACCTATGCCAACCGTTATACTTACGAGAGTGGCAATCCGTTGCTCCGTCCTTCCATCATCAACCGCCTGTCATTGGACGCCTCTTGGAAGTGGATTTACTTCAATGCCCGCTATACACATACCAAAGACGCCATTGTGAACTTGGGCGGTACCTATTCGGAAGACGAGCCTAACATCATGCTGCTAAGCTACTTTAATAAGTATGATTCAGATAAAATCTACGCCACGCTCAGCTTCTCGCCTACCATCGGCATCTGGTCGCCCCAATTCACGCTGATGTACCTTCAGCAATGGTATATGGTGGATATGCCCGACGGCACACGCAAGAACTTCAACCACCCCATGGGCAGCTTCAGCTGGCGCAACAATTTCCGTCTGCCTTGGGAACTGCTGTTGGATGTAGACGCATCGCTCGATACACCCGGTGATAATGAAAACGGTCACGTCAGCGAAGTAGGCTGGGCACTTAACGTCAGCCTGCGCAAAGCTTTTTTCAATGAACGCCTCAGTTTGCAGCTGCAAGGTATAGACTTGTTTAATTCCCGTAACGCATGGGGCACGATATATGGCGGCAATCGCTTAATAACCATTGATCAAGAATCGCGCCGCTATTTCACGCTTACTTTGCGCTACAAATTCAATGCCACAAAGAGCAAGTACAAAGGCACGGGTGCAGGACAGGAGCAGCGGAGCCGCATGTGATTTTGAGTTCTTGAGTTTTTAAGTTTCTCTGATGCTTAACTCAAGAACTTACGAACTTAAGAACTAAAAAACTTACAAACTAACCTACAGGCTGTTGATTTCTTCTTCGGACAATCCGCTGCATTCAGCAATTATGCTGATTGCAACTCCTTTAGCCTTCAGGCTTTGTGCCATTTCAATTGCTTTTTTCTTTGCTCCTTTTTCAATACCGATTTTTTCTCCTTCTTTCAGTCCTTCCTTGCGTCCTTCTTTCAGTCCTTCCTTGCGTCCTTCTTCCTTCGATTTAATTTTCGCAGTATCAATGGTATTTTTCCAGTCGCGGTAGATTTTCAGGCTTTCTTCGTAGCTGTCGTATTCGGTCTTGGTGAACTTGGCAATCTCAGCGGCTTCGAAGAGTTTGGTGAAGATGCGTTCCTGCAGGGCTTTGG